>JBIIOE010000013.1:0-47134 GCA_044337105.1 Bdellovibrionota bacterium
TTTCCCCGGAAGAGTATCAAGCCGGGAAGCTTTTGCTGACAAGGATTGGAGCCATGCTTTCCTAGCTATGCCTTCAGCCAGTGTGACTCCTCCTCCGGGTACGTTCACGTTTACGTGCACGAGCACGTTCACGTCGCGATAATACCGAGTCCTACCCACTCGATTCCGCGATGACCCATATTTGATTTTCAGCACGGGAAAAAATCCTCAATGTATCACAGTTGATACGTTTCCGGTTTTTTCCCGCACTGAAAATCAAATATCAACCCAACCTCCACTTTCTCGCTACGGGTAGGTTTTGCCTCGCTTCCTTAGGAAGAGATTTCTCAGGAGCAGACACCTATGTCCGCGGAGAGAGTCTCATTGATTACTATGCGGTATTCGAGATTGAACGGGGGAGAGGCGATGAAGATTACAATGACTGGACGCTGAGCCGGCGGCACATTCACCAATAAGCAATTCGCTCCTTGAGGCTGAGAGATAGCTCGGCACGGGAGAGGTGTATCTGTGCACTCAGGAGCAGCTCAGTGACCCAGTACTTGCTGAAAATTTCAAGCAGGTCAGGGAGCGGGCAGTATGGCGAATGATGGCGATGGCACGCGCTCTGCCGCAATTGATCCGAACTGTCGGAACGCTGTTGGTGACGGGAGCTATCGTAGCTCACAAGGCGCCGAGCCTACTGATTGTACTGGTTGCTTTTGCTCTTCCGTCGATGATGCTCGAGCTGCGTCATGCACGCAGTCGATGTGACTTGGACGAAGAGCTGGCGCCGGTATGGGGGCCGCTCTGGACCGACCTGTCCAACCTCATGGTGGCTCCAGCACTTGCAATGTTGCACCAGTTCGGTGCGGCGTTGTGGTTTGCGGGACGATACCGTCGAGGGTTGGCCGACGCGAGTGCACGAGAGTGTCGCCTCGAGAGCGAGGCAGCTCTCAAACGCGTGCTTGCGGCCCTATTAGCCGGAGTCGGATTGGCCGGGTGTATCGTTGTCTTGGTTTCTCGGGCGTTGGGTCGAGAGATTTCGGCAGGCGAGCTAGTACTCGTTTTGGGGACCATGGCAAGCTTGGCGGCTTGCCTCTCTGAGCTTGCGTCGATACTGGGTCAGCAGTGGAGTCAGTCCAAGTCCCTCTGGGACCTGGTTGACTTTCTGAGACACCCGTATTCGCCGGCTGTGGAAACTCGCCTGATGCCTATTGAGCAGGAGTATGGATCCACGGATGTTACCAGGATCGACGGTGACACGCCGGCATCCGAGAGCGCAGCGGAACTTGTGTTCGAGGATGTGTGGTACCGTTATCCATCGGCAAGGTCGGAAGAGTTTGCAGTGCGCGGTATCTCTTTCTCGGTCAAGAGGGGTTCGGTCGTGGCAGTGGTAGGCCCGAACGGAGCTGGAAAGAGCTCCACGATGGCACTGATGCTACGACAGTTATGTCCTTCCAAGGGGCGCATTGCGATCGACGGCAAGCCGATCGATCAGATGTCGGCGCAGGAGTTCGCAAGGCAGGTCGTGATGTTGCCGCAGCAGATGCGACACTTCAATTTGACCGTACGCGAACTGCTCAACCTGGGCAGACCACAGTGCCCTGCACCTGACGAAGTGCTTTGGCACGAGCTTGCTCGTATCGGAGCAATTCACTTCGTCAGAAAGTGGAGGCACGGACTGGATACCTGCCTTGGGCTCGATCGTCGTGAGGCGATAGAGCCTTCGGGTGGGCAATTACAGAGACTCTTGCTTGCGGCAGTTGTCATAGCTGAGCGTGGCCTCATCGTTCTCGATGAGCCGGTTTCCGCGGTGGATCCTGAGGCAGCAAAGAGGTTTTGGGATGCCCTGTTTGCGCAGACAACTGACAGAACTGTTGTCTTCTCGACGCATCATCTGGGTGCAGTACGGCGAGCCGATACTATCTTCTACGTAGAGGATGGTCGGATTGCTGCTCAGGGCACTCACGATGAGTTGATTGAGCGCTCCGAGCAGTACAGGAATCTGTTCGAGGCTCAAGCAAGCGAGTATCGGTGATGCGGTTCATGCGGCATCTATGCCTGGTTTTGTAGCCCTTCGAGGTGGCGTGACGGGTAATTCCGTTACGCTCCTCGGTGGCTACCTCTCGCCTCTATAGGGTTTTAAACCTCACTCTGCCTCTTTCTTGGTCCGCATTTGCCAGTATGTAATCTGCGGCTAGAGGATCGACTCTACGGTCGGCGACAGCAATACTACGCCTGAGCGGGCCGCTTCGCGCTCTTGACTGGCACTCGTGGCGACAACATACAATCCATAGTTCCGTTGAGGTCTCCCTCCAGGTTGAATCGGAAGAATCTGCACCCCTTCAACTTTCGCGAGGCAGCGAGCGTGCTGTCGAGTTGGAGGTCGAAGGCGGATTTCGCGGGTCTGGAATACGAAAGCTTGACCAACGCCTGATCGGCCATAGAATCACGAAACTCCGCAGTGTCCCAGTTCGGCCCTTGAGGTGCCGTGGCATTTGCTTCTCCCACCACAGCGAAAGCGAGCTGCGAGAGACCGACAATGATTTGGGTAGTTGTAGTGTAACGGCACAATCGTAGTCGTGAATCCGCTGAGAATTCGGAGAGAGAGGTCCATCCCTGCGGCGACCGAGCGGCTAAGTTTTTTAGGGTAAGCTCAGAGCCGTTATTGTAAAATGAATGAAGCGTGTGTCTGACGCTCGCAGGCAAGTTCCTACGCATCGCCGGACGACGGCTATCGAGAGCTACATCAGAAAATCCACACTCAGCTGACCCATTGATGAATCCTTCGAAGTTTAGCCGAGGTAATCCGGAAGGAGCTTGCTCCATTTCGAACGTGAGTGTCGCCTCCGTTTCCGGTGGTAGCATCTTGGAGAACGTCACGTGTAAGGTACTGAAGCAACAGCGAGCAATCGTGTCATCTCTGAGTAATTCGGGTTGGTGATCAAGCGCCATGCAGTAAGCCGCCTGAGCTACTCCGCCGAGCATCTCGGCGGCGCCGACATGCGTGAAATCACTCGTTCGGGGATTGTGACCGAAGACAAAAGTCGCTCGTGCCGTACGCGCCGACGTCTCCCGCAAATCACGCAGATAAATATCCTGATGACGCGGGTAGAGATAGTGCAAGAGTAGCTCGTGATTCCGTCGCATAGAGCTCCTATGGTACAGGAAAGGCCACGCTTATTAAACCCGCACACAGGTCAGCCCCCCTTTCAGAGGGTCTTCGACGCAATGAGTGGGTAACTATAGGTAACAACAGGCCTGTGCCGGATGATAAAACGGATGAGGCCTCTGTCTCACTACGGAATCTGTTTAACCACGATGGGAAGATCAAGCGCTTGATCGTTGTCGCGAGCTACGATTGAGAATGTCCCTACCACGGACTCACGCTCCCTCACCGAGAGGAGATGCTGCCTTATCTGGTCACGAGAGGGAGAAGACGCGGCGACATCGGCCAACAAGCGATAGAGCTCATAATGAACGGCCGAGCCACCAACGCTCGTATCGCTATTAAATTTTGCTAGATACCGAGCCCTGAAGGTCTCAGATACCGGGACAGTGGCAAACCAGGTCCCTGTAAGCGCTCCTTGACTGAGTTCAATCTCAGTCGAGCTGTTAAAGGTCTCACACCCCAGCAGCATTGCTTTGAAGTTGAGTTGTTTCATTTGCCTTGCGAATTGAGCTCCCTGTCCGACACTCAGACACAGCATGATCGCTTCGAGTCTCTTGCTTTTTGCCTGAAGAATGAACGGCGAAAATGCATTCTCAGCCGCTGACACCTCACCGAGGCTCGTGGATCCCGAGCCGAAGCCAGCTTCGAATCCTTGTACAACGCTGGCAGCGTATTCGTCGCTGTATGCCAAAGTCCCAACTCGCTTCAGCTCGAGCTCTCGCGCCTTACTAGCAAGGGCGCTACCTTCATCTGAGCCGCTAGCCCACGAGCGGACGACCCACTGGCGCCCTTTCGCTATATGTTTAGCACTCGCCCACGATATCGTTGGAATACCTTGTTTCTCGGCTAAGGGGGCTATAGCTGCCGAAGGAGTAGAGCCGAGTACGATAATTACATCAACTTTGTCGTGGTGTACTAACTTATTGAACGCGTTGACCGTCTTCTTGGGATCGAACTGGTCGTCTTCGTAAGTGACTTGTATTCCCTTTGATCCGAGCTCTTCCCGCGCCAGTTCAAAACCGTTTCGCGCCGCATCTCCGAAAGCCTTGCCGGGTCCAGAGAATCCACCAATAAAGCCGACGTGTAACTCGCTGATGGCGACAGTTGGAAGAGCTACTATCACTAATAGCGTTGTCAGACAGATAAGAGGCCGACAAACCCACCGTGGTGCTCTGAAAAATTTCATCATTCTCTCCGTCTCTTTTGCTTGTCGAGAGCTAGCACGCCGTAATGCCCGACACGGCTATCTTACATTCAACGATGAATCTAGGGAATTGGGGATCTCCGATCTCCGGTCTCCGATCGGCCCGTCTCCAAGCGAGCCCTGCGGCTGGCAGGTAGAGGAGATGCTCATAGACCTTGGCTTGCGCTGTCCGTGGGGATGTATTCAATGCGTAGCTCGTGTATTCGATGATAAAGTGGCAGGGCGAGCAGAAGAAGTAAGGCGCTAAAAGTGATACCCAGAATACAAAGTCCGGTAGGTAATCCCCATTTGTCGACGGCGAGTCCAACGAGTGGGGTAATAACTGAGGCGCTCGCTCTAAAAGCGAGGCTCTGAAGGGAGTTTCCCGTTGCTCGGAACGACGCAGGGATTTTCCAATTTAGGGCATCTTGTAAAAGTACTGAGGCAAGCCCTCTGTTGATGTAAAAGAGAGCCGCGGCGGCGATACCGAGCGCGCGTAGATCGAGAGCCATCATGAAGTATCCGATGCACGGTGCAAATGCGAGAGTGAGAAGCACCGTAGGAGCGCCGACGAGTCGCTCGTAACGGTGGGTTGATTTGCTTGCAATAACAGCCACTAGCATGAGTACCGCCCAGATGATTCCGAAATAAGGGAGCGGCACTCCGTGTCGTGCCCAGTACGACTGCTGGAGCCACACGACACAGTAACTAGAGAGTCCCCACACTACGCAGTTGAGAAAGATGAGGCGCAGCAAGCTATCTCCACTCAGGACGTGCTTGATAACTCTCATACAGTTGCTCAAGTGTTCCGTGCGCTGCATGCGCTCGATGGGGGGTTCAACGAAAAAAAGAGCGATAACGAATGGTACCCACATGACACATGCCTGTGCCCAGGTCACAGCGGAGAACGAATAGAGGACCAGGCTGCCTGCTGCTATCGATGCCACGGTTTCGCCCAGCAAGGCCCAGACGCTCAAGCTCCCAAGAGCTTTTAACCTCTGGACATTTGGAGGTAGCGAGTCATAGATAAGAGCGGTGTCTGCACCAGAGGAGAGGGCTGCCGCCAAGCCCATCGTGATCTGAAAGATCATGAGGCTTTCGTAGGTGGTGGCGAATGGTAGATAGGTGAAGCAGCATCCGCTGAGAAAAGCCCCTAAGCAAACCGAAGCTTTTCTGCTCCACAGATCGGCGATGTAGCCCGTAGGGACCTCGAATAGGGCAAGGCTGATTCCGAAAGCTGCTTGTATCTGTAGTACTTCAGAGATGGTGAGCCCTAAAGTCTGGTAATAGGGAACCAGGACAGGTACCACTATGAGGCACATGTGAAAGAAGTTGTAGGCACATGCCAGAGGCACGTTACGAGCAAGTGACATGCTTCCTTAGCGGATTAAGATGGCATTTTAGCCTGCTGAGCGATTCGCACATTCGAACTACTTCCAGAGAGAGAGGCGTTCGCCAATTTCGTACTGACCACGTTCGTTACGAACTATTCGAGCCGCTTGTACGTCACGATCGTGTTGGAAGCAGACTATCGCATTCTCATCGACTGCGCGCTGCAGAAAAGCTTCCTTTTCAGGGAGAATGGTGTCGGCGCAGACGTCGTATCCCATATGGTATGCAAGAGGAACGTGGTGGGACGTTGGGATGAGATCCGTAGCAAAGAAGAGTCGCGAGTCTCCAGAGGAGATCTCGACCCACTGTTGTCCTGGGGTATGCCCATCGACCCGATGGACGATAATGCCCGGATAGATCTCGATATCTCCGTCGTACAAGACGAGATCCGCCCCTTGTAGAGGCACCACGTTTTCAGGGATGTAACTAGCTCGATCCTTCAGTGAGGGGCTGCGAGCCCGTTCCCAGTTTGCGGCCTGGAGGTGTACCTTGGCCTGCGGGTACGAGAGTTTCAGTAGGCCTTCGCTGTCCCGGTAAGATATGCCGCCAGCATGATCGAAGTGTAGATGAGTCAGAATTACATCCGTTACCTGAGATGGATCGAAGCCCCAGTTGAATTGAGGGGTGTTCCGGATTCCATAAATCTGACGCTGCTTGTCGCTCCATTTTTCGCCGATTCCCACGTCCACGAGGAATTTCCTGTCTTCGTGTTCGATTACGAGTGAGCGACATACCAGGGGAATGCGGTTCTCTTCGTCGGCTCCGATCGATCGCATCCAGAGATTTTTCGGCACCGAGCCGAACATGCATCCACCGTCGAGGGCGAATAAGCCGAAGATTACCTCAGTTACCTTGAAATAGCCTATCTTCATAGTCGTCCGCATACGTTGTTAATTGTCGCTGGAGGAGCGCGGTGGCTTCCATGCTGCAGGGCGCTTCTCGCGAAAGGCGGCGATCCCCTCTTCTGCTTCGGGAGAGAGGCTGACGAGAGCACTTCGATCTGCGAGCTCGCCCATGAATGTGAGGGACCCAGACTCGGAAAGGTCCGCAATGGCCCTCTTCGTTGCACGCACTGCATCGGGCCCGTTTGAGGCGAGCATCGCGCACAGTTCGTTCACGGCAGCATCGAGTCTGTCTTTAGGTACCACTTTCGATACAAGGCCCATGCGGAGCGCTTCTGCCGCTGAGATCCTCTCGCCGGTCAGCGCAAGCGCTGACGTTGCTCTGAATCCGATCGTGCGTAGTAGGGGCGCCATGACTACCATTGGAGCTAGCCCAATTCCGACTTCGGGAAGTCCAAAGAGTGCGTCGTCCGCTGCCACGGCGATATCAGCAGCGGCTACCACTCCACATCCGCCCGCCAGAGCGAAGCCGTGCACCTTAGCTATCACTGGCATCGGGCACTGAGTGATGTTTTCGACGAGAGTCGCAATAGAGCTGAAGAACTCTCGTCGGGATTCCGGTGAAGAACTAGCTGACAGCTCCGTAAGGTCTGCGCCCGCACAGAACGCCTCAGTGCCGCTACCGCTCAAAACAACGACACGGGTATCTATACAGGTCGACACGGAGGTGAAGGCTTCGGTGAGACCCCGTATCGTTTCCTTGTTCAAGCTGTTGCGAGATGCGGGCCGGTTGAGCGTTATATGTGTGATGAAACCAGAACGCTCGACGAGCACTAGAGCTGACGACATGCTGCTACCTCATCAAAGAGAATAGTTTGAGGGCATTCTCGGTAGTCTGTTTGGCCACCTGTTCGAGAGAAATCCCCTTGAGTGTAGCAAGCTGTCGCGCCGTTTCAATGACGAAAGCGGGTTCGCATCTCTTTCCGCGGTGCGGCTCTGGGGCCATGTAGGGTGCATCGGTTTCAATCATGATCTGCTCGAGCGGGATGGCAGAGCATATCTGTCGCGCTTCCTCTTGCTTCTTGAATGTGATGAATCCGGGAAACGACACCAAAAACCCGAGAGCTCTCAGCCGGGTAGCAAACTCGGCATTCTCAGAGTAGCAATGAAAGACGCCACCTACGGCCTTGGCGCCCTTTTGCTCCAAGATTCGTATGCACTCTTCACCTGCTTGCCGAGAGTGAATGACGAGCGGCTTACCAACATTCAAAGCGATCTCAATCTGCCTTTCGAAGCAGCTATATTGCCTCTCGACAGGTGCCCAGTCTCGGAAAAAATCGAGCCCCGTCTCTCCAACTGCAACTACTTTGGGATGGCGTGCGAGCGCTTCGAGCTCTGAGAAATCGAAATCCTCCCCAGCATCATGCGGGTGTATGCCGGCGGTTGCCCAGATGAACGAATAGCGCTCGGCGAGAGCTATCGCCCGTCGAGTGGAATCAATGCCGCCTCCCGCGCCGATGGTGATCATGCGGGTTACTCCGGCGGCAAGCGCACGCTCGATACACGCTTCGCGATCCTCGTCAAAGTCCTCGTTATCGAGATGAGTGTGAGAATCGGTTATCATAGTATCGAGCACTAAGGTTCGATTGGTAGAGATCTCTAGCGAACTCTACTTCCTGCAGGAATAGGCCGGCTGGGAGTAAGAAGTGAAAGAACTCCGTCACCCTCGGTAGAAGCAGCAAGCAACATACCGTGGCTCTCCACCCCCATCAGTTTTGCAGGCTTGAGGTTCGCTACGATCACGATCTGCTGACCGACGAGCTCCTCGGGGGTGTAGTGCTGTGCTATGCCGGAGACGATCTGTCGTTTCCCGAGATCGCCGACATCGAGTTGAATTCGGTATAATTTCTTGGATTTGGGGACAGCCTCGACGGTCTCGATAGTTGCAGTGCGCAGCTTGATACGCGCGAAGAGGTCGATATCTATCTGGTCGTCCGGAGCCGGAGCCGCTGGCTCAGGTTGAACGGGAGCTGCTGTCGCTTCTGGAGCTGGCGTGACTGTGGTTTGTGGGGTGTCTGATGATTCCATGGATGATTCCTACAACCGAGATATAGCAGGCTGCCGAAAAATGGCTTCGTAACCGAAAGACATTTTCCCGTCCTCTGATAGGCAATAGTCTCGAACAAGGCTCGATAAAAGTCTAGCCCGTAGCGCTGGTGACAGGTGGGACGGAAGAAAAGCTGGAGAAGAGCCTTATCAAGAGAGCGCCTCGGTTCCCTGGTTGTCGAGGAAAGGCGTGTAGAGTTATCCGATAGGAGAGCCGCTCCTTCGCTTGTTTACACGCGGCCCTGCTACTTTTCCTGTTGTGCTGGACGATACTTGGCTGAGAATATGCGCTGCATGACTTGGCTGCTGGAACAGCGGGGCTCTTTGTTGTGGTATGTCAACGAGTAGAGAAGCGAGGGGCATGATCTATGTCCTTGTCGTCTTACCAAGCTGCAAAAATAGGGTTTCGCAGCAGAAGGGCATTTTCCGCAGGCTGTTAAGGCTCGCAAATAGCCGTGTTCGGGGATTGTGTGATTTCACTATCGAGTCACTTCGTCAGCATAGTTCGGCAGCTCGTGCAGGAGCTGTGTCCGGCTATTGTGGAGTCTTTTCGCGCCGATGTTAGAGCTCCATCGAAGAAGGTCGACGGCAGCTTCGTGACCGAGACCGATTACCTCGTCGAGCGCAGGTTTATCGACGTATTAACGAACGTTTTCCCTGGAGTGACGTTGCTGGGAGAGGAGATGGCTGCCTCGGCTTTCTCGAATACTAGAGAAGATGCACGCGGGTATTACGCATCGGTTATCGCGTCGCAGCAGCACATCATCATTGATCCGATCGATGGGACGCGAAATTTCGTAGAGGGAAGGGAGCCGTTTTGCATCGCTGCTGCGCTCACCAAGAGAGTTGGCGAAGGGATATGGCCCGAGGCTGGAGTGGTGGCGATACCGGTAGAGGGAGTGATGTACTGGTGCGATCAGAGTGGAGTTTTTCGAGAGAAGATCTCCACAGCGCAGGCAGTACGCATCGAGCGCGAGGTAGCTCCCGAACTTCGCATCTCGGCCAGCTCTAAAGATCGTGAGTGGTTAGCCTCTCGTGGATATATAATGAAGTATCCGTGGCTCTCGAGCGGTGCGAGTGTGCACGATTTCACCAGTACTGCTATCGGGCGCATCAGCGCTTCAGTGATAGGGCACCAACGGATCTGGGACCTCATGGCTCCCTTGGCGCTTGCCCAGCGCTTGGGATGTGTCTTGCGTGACCTCGAGTCGGACCAGGTCGTTGATGCGGTCACAGTCGATGCGTTAAGTTCCGATCTCGAGTGTCGGCCCTGGGGGCTTGCTCGTAAGATGATGCTTGTTCACGAATCCCAGCGGATTGCGGACTTTCTCGATACATAAGAGCAGTTCGAATCGCATGTTAATGGTTCTAATCGGATCGGTTTCGTCATCGCTAATAACTACTTGAAAGGATAAGACACAAAGCCCTCGGAGTTGCGCATATCACTAACGTTGACTGAGTAATGCATGCCGACTCCACGAGAGCTATGAATAATAACGGATCACACAATTTTGGTACTGGGACTTTCAGGCCGCGCACGCCGACCCAGACATGGGCGCCAAACGCCGAGCTGTTCGCCCAGAAAGCCGGACTCAATCCATTTCCGTCTGCCTACGCCAATCGGGGAGCTACGACCGCTGATCTTGACTCGAGGGCTCTTGAGTCAATCCGCCTTGATATCGCGGAAAATATTAGCGCTGATGCAGCGTTCAATTATGTCCGGATGATCGAGGATGTTCCTTATCTCTCTGCGGAAGTGTTTCTCACTATGTTGTACACGTTGGAAACGGCGGCATGGAGGTGGGATAGTTCTTGTCTTCTCACGCACAGCGAGTTTTCTTCAAAGGCCAGGGACTCGCGGGGGTTCAGGGATGGGATAGCGCTCCGAGATGAGACCCAGTACATCAAATCGCAATTCATGAGCCTGCTGCGTTCGCGTGATGAAGGGGTAAAACTCGAAAAGTACAGCTGGTAGTTTGTCACTTACGATCCGCTTTCGTAGCAGAGAGGCGGGGCCTCGCTTCCACACATTTGTGCTCGAACTGTTAAGAGTGATCGATAATCTGTCGATGTACCTCTTGTTGGGTCTCGGATTTCACCGCAGAAAGAGCAGTTTTCCGCAGCCTGTAACAGGTAAAGAAGTAACGTGGAATAGGTAAGCCACACACAGGAGCCTCTATGCTGGAACTACCCCCAGAAGAACCTCAGGTATTGGTGGTGGACGATATGCCAACCTCGCGTGCTGCGCTCAAGGAGATGTTGCATGGCATGGGGTTTACGCATATCGAGGAGGCCTCAGGAGGACGAGAGGCTCTTGAAAAGCTCAGGTCTCAGGGGGCGCAGCTGATAGTGTGCGATTACATGATGAACGACATGTCAGGGTTGGATCTCCTTAATCAGCTCAGAAACCACGCCTACTTAGTCGATATTCCGTTTATCGTCGTAAGCTCGAACGGGGATGTTCCAGTTATTGAAACCGCGATGGATCTTGGAGCGGCCGAATACTTGGTCAAACCCCTAAGCTTTAACCTGCTCAAGAAAAAAATCACCGACGTACTCATGCGTCGGATGAACAGCTAAATCAGGCTCGTCATAGAATCTCTTAGGGAAGCGAGGGGTGCTCCTGACGTCATGTCCGCATGAGTGAGTAGCGAGGTGCCATTCCTCCCCCTCATCCTTCTTCTCCTGCTGCACCTGCACCGGTTTCTTCACGCCAGGGTACGCAGCCACGTAGCACCAGCTCCCCGAACTTTATTGAGTCGGAGTTGGTGTTCGAGAACGCGACACTACTCCTGTTGGCGGCGATTCATCACGTCTGCAATTTTCATCTTGAGCAGCTTGAAACTAATCGGCTTGACCATGTAGTCAGCAGCGCCAAGCTCCAAGGCGTTCTCGATAATCGGGGTGTCGCGGTTACTACTGAGCATGATCACAGGGATTCTCGAAAGATCGGGGTGATCTTTGAGGGCGACGAGCAGTTCGAGGCCGGTCATCCCGCGCATTGAGTGGTCGCAAATGACGAGCTGAGCACCGTTTTCCCGAAGCTTCTGCAGGGCCTCTTTGCCGTCTGCGGCTACGTCGATGTCGGTGAAGCCCATCTCCTGAAACATGTCGGTCAATAGTAACCTCGTAGAGGGTAGGTCGTCGACGATGAGGACCTGCGGTTCGCGCGCAGGAATACCGTAATTATTGTCCATTTTCTCCCCTCTAGTTCGTTCTAGTTAGTATCTGATCCAGAGATTGCATCGGCTGATACTCTGTGAAGCTTGAGCTTTATGAGATTCCACGATGTTTTAGCTAAGGAAGCGAGGCAGAGTTCGACTAAAACGAGGAGTTGGCACAGGGCGGTACTTGCAAAAAAGAGCTGGCGGCAATACAAACGGTGAATGGCACAGTCGAATGTTCTACCAAGAAAGACGTCGCTTGAAATTGACGACGACGGCTGGGCGGAGGCTGGAAGGATTGCCGCGTCCATGGGGCCGATTTTGCCGCCGATTGCCGGATATGTCCGGATTCTCAATACGCCGATTGGGAACGACCTAAGAATTAAAGCAACCAAAGATAGAGTCTTAGCTGAGTGCTTGCGAACCCCGACTGTAAGAGAAGGGTTGGTCCAACTCATAGATAATTTCTATCCGAAGAGACTGCCCGTACACAGAGAACTTACCCCGGGCGATTTGACGGCGTTAGTCGATTACGAGACCTGTGCAGCCTTGGTTGCGTTACTCTATCTGTTCCGTAAAACCAAAGGGGCCTTGGCGTCTCATTCTAGATGGCAGGTCCTTTCTGAGCTTGTCCATGAACGGGCGGACGTAGGTTATTACTTGGGTCTGAGTCTTCCTGAATTTGGAGGCGCTCTCGGGCTCCTCGTGGGCGGAATGCGATTCCTTTCCCTTGGTTTTATCGCCTCACGTAATCCAGATCGATACGCAGAGTACGAGGAGCATTTGAGTGAGCGTGGTATCTCTTTCGACGTTGAATACGAGTTCAAGACGTGGGGTTTTAGTCACCCCCAGTTCGCAGTGATGTACTTGCAGCGGATGGGATTTGGGCGGAACGTTCCGTTTTCTATCGCCATGGGCTTGTCGCCGCAGGTCGGGAGGATATCTCACGGCACGCTGTCGGCGAAGATAAGAGCCGTTTCCTGGTGGATAGAGTCGATCGTGCGGCCCACCAAGGGAGCATCGCCGATCACCAAGTGTCCGTTTAGTATGAGTGCACAAGAAACCGAGCAGCTTCTGACAAGTGTCAAAACTCAGATGCAATCTCAGGTTGGAATATTCTGGCTCGAGCCTCGATAGGCTTCACTTGAAAAACCGTCTGGTAGAGTGTCTCTTCCGGGTCTAGGCTCTTCGTAAGATCGAGAGGATAGAACTCTGTATTACGTTGGAAAAGAGTTCGTATCGCCATACGGAGAGGCGCAAGCGAGATTATTCCGATCAAGATTTCCGGGGTGCGAGCCGAATTCTTCTAAGGGGATTTTGCCCCGCTTCCCACGGGAGATGCGCTATGACACACGATGAAAGGACATGTGAAGACGAAGTGGTAGAGGAAACACCCGAGGGTGCTATGATGCGCCGCGCTTTCGAATTATTTCGCGCCTCAGGAGTTGATGGCCCGAGTGCGCTCGCTCATCTCGTGGGCAGGGTTTGGTCAAATCTTCAAAGCGCAAATCTCCAGAACACTATTGCGCTAGGGGGCGCAGAGAGTGGATTGCCGCGTGGCTCAAGAAGCGAGGCGATTCTGGATCTAACCGATCTCTATCATCGCATGGGCGATTCTGCCTCGCGTGTTGGGTTGATACTCGCCGCGTTTGCAAGCTGCTTCCACGAGCAATATGTTCAATTGATGGAGTCTCAAGAGCTGGAGCCGGGAGAGGTTCAAGCGGCCGCACATGCGGTGAAAGGGCTCTTGATGGAGGTAGGAGCCAAACAACCGGCTGTGCTTGCAGCGGAAATGGAGCAAATGTGTCGAGCCGGTGACGTCGCAGAAGCGCGAAAGCTGATACCAGTGCTCGGCGATCAAATTATCGTGACTGCGCGTCTCGTGAAGCGCATTGTGTCGGTCTTACACGTCGATTCAGAGCCACTGCAGGTTGCAGAGGGCGCATAGACAGCAGCGGGATCTGCTCGTCCTGTCAATCAAAACAGTCGTGGGTTGCTTTAAACTGCTCGATAGTCGCCTGAAGAAATCCAGGTGTTCCGCTTTCATCGGGGCTCATTGAAAGCCCTAATCCAGACGAGAGTCGCGCTATTTCATCTACATCACAGGGGTGTCCTTCCGGGCTTCCTATGCCTGCGAGGTGGCACAGCAACTCGGAAAGTCGCACGATAGCAAGGCTCGCGTCGAACGGATTGTCGAGTGGGAAATCGACCTCTTCACGATAATGTAGGATGGTCCGTACGACCGTAGCTGGAAGGCCCCATTTCTTGGCTACTAGAGCGCCAATATGTGAGTGAGTTACACCGAGAGTGCGCTTCTCTGCCTCCGAGAGCTCTATTCCGGTTTCCGCGATAAGCTCTAGCGCTCGCTCATAGAGCGCTACTGCGCTAGGTCTAGAGAGAAACACATATTGCCCCAGATTGTGCAGAAGCCCTCGTACAAATAGCTCACCAGGGCACCCCAGCTTGAGCGTAGTGGAGATTCGGTGGGCGCACAGTGCGGTGAAGAGAGAGCGATTGTACATAGTCGTGCGAATAGCAGACTTAGTTGCAGTCATTTTGTGTAGCATCGAAGCAGCGATTATTCCGTGAAGGCCTTGCAGGCCGATCATCATGAATGCTTGCGGCAAAGTGGTAATCTCTCTTTGTCTTAGGAAAACAGGGGAGTTCGCCACGCGCACTATGCGAGCGGTTAAGGCGGGATCGCGCATAATTACTCTTTCGAGAAGCTCGAGTGATACGCTGGGCTCGTCGAGGATCGCCAGCGCGCGTGACGCACATTCGGGAAGGGGTGGGAGATCTCCGATCCAGGCAACGAGATCGGTTGTCAGGTCATAATCGAGATCCACGCAGTGACGCGCTGGATTGGCTAAGGTGTGTGTCATGTAAGTTTCAGAAACGCCGAAAAATAAGCGTGAGATACTTTAGGCATGAGGCGCAACCGATCCGCCGCTCGGAGCTGCATTGTAGCTCCGAATTGCGTATTCAATGTGCAGTTGTAAGGTTGCGACGCTGAGAGGTTTGACGAGGCACGACGAGACGCCTAACTGTTTTGCCTCGGTGATGTATTCGAGTTCGGGTGAGTTTGTAACGAGAACGAAAGGGAGGTGCCTTGTTTCCCCTCTCGTCCTAATGCTGTGCAGGAGATCAAGTCCGGATCCATCTGTAAGATTCAAGTCACTGATAATCACTTGGATCGGGTTACCTCGCATCACGCGATGCGCATCTTGGAGATTATTCGCTATAAAAATTTTTTTAGCAGGCACTCCCAATGCCCTCAATATTGTTTGAGCAACGTGGCAGCTCGGAATTACGTCATCGACGATGAGATATGACAGCATGTTTATCTGCGGCTCAGGTGCAGGAGGCTCGCAGGGGGGTGTTGAGACTCCTCCGGCCGCTGCGCCCTTAGCGTTCGGCATCCTTAAGGGAGCGCCGAAGAGGGATGACCTTTCCTGGACTGGAGGAGGGGCTACCCTTGAGGGCTCAGTTTTACTGGTCTGGCCTTGTGGGATATGCGCTGGCAGAGGACAAAACGGGCCCTGTGCTACGTTTTGGCCCGCCTTGCCGGTCTTGTCACGTTCATTCATCTGTCAAACCTCCCCAGACCTTCAGCCCCCAAATCTCCCCTCCAAACAATCTGCAGCCAAGGTACGCTGTGCTCTTTGCTGAACAATTGTGTCAGGTAAAGTTCGGGAGGTGCTGGCTCGACCTTTACGAATCGTGGCGCTTTTAGCGTTGGCGCCTCTTTTGACGGGAGGGGCTCTGCCTTGCTCCAGGAGAAGAGTGAGTCTGAATGGAGTTGGTAACCAACTGGTTTTACGGCCAGTTAAGCTTTCATGACAACTATTCGACGCATCTGAACCGTCTGCGGACGACGGCAACGGCGCGGAAATGAGAGGGCCTCATGATGGGTGAAGGTACGAGCACGACGGAAATTTCTCGCACTGTTAGTGTTGTGGGCAGTATAGGTTTGCGCGCTGGTTATTAACCACAGTCGATGTGTGTGGTTAGCTACCGTTGTGAGGCGCTCGCTGCGTGCTTGCGCTGCAGAGCAGAGAGCTCTTCAGGGGTACCGATATCAACCCACTCCGCGGATGCTTCGAGTGGTTGCGCGAATACACGCGAGGTTGTGCGAGCAGCTCGCAGAAATGTAGGTACGATAGAGAATGCTTCCTCGCTTCCCATCGACTTGAAGAGCATTCCAGAAGCAACACTGATACCGCAGAAGGGGAGCAGGCGCGCCGATGGTGCTACGGCGTGCTGTTCGCCAGTCCAACCAACTAGCCTGTGATCGTGCTCGAAGTACAGTCCTCGAGGATCCGAGCGTTCCATGACAAGTAGAGTCGCGACTGCCTGCCGTTCGCGATGAGCACGCATCAAGCGCGTCAGATCAGTTGTGCAATAGATATCAGCGTTGTGGATGAAGAAAGCATCTTCGCCTTCGAAAAATGAGCGAAGCTTCTTCAGGCCGCCGCCTGTGTCGAGTAGTGCTTGCTCGTGTGAAAATGTCACTTCAATTCCGAAGTGGAGGCGAGACTCCACGAGCTGGATGACCTTCTCTGCGTGGTGGTGCACGTTGATTGCGACCGAGCTGACGCCGGCATCTTTGAGTCGGCTCACTACCCGCTCTAGCATGGTAACGCCGCCTATCTGCATCAGGCATTTCGGTGTGTCGCGTGTCAGGTCTTTCAGTCGCGAGCCAACGCCGGCCGCAAAGATCATAGCCTTCATGCAGGTAGTCTCAATCCTTGTATTGTACGATAGCGCCTGAGTGGATGCACCTTAGTTTCCTATGAGACGCTCCATGATGGTAGGTGCTGAGTGCGGAAGTTGCCGGTAGATGGGTGCGTTGGAGTGATTGCAGTCACGTAGGAGCGTAAGGAGAGATAGGGTCGGGTTTACGTGTCGATCCAGCACCAGATATTCGATGTCGAGAGCGTTTTGCAGTGCATGAGCCCAGACCGCAGAGGCATTCAGGTCGTTATGCGATGAGAGTAAGCGCTCGCGGATTAGGGTTCTCAAAAAAGTGAGGCGATCTCGGATGCCGGTCTTGTCCGCTCCCCACTCCTGAGCAGCCTTCGTTATCTTCGAGTCGTCGCCTTTGAAGGCGAGGTCTAGGGTGCTTCGAATCACATCGAGCATTTCAGCGCGCGCTTTCATCGTTTCGAGAGAAGCAACCGAGCCATCAGCCGCAAGTGCGAGGGCTTCACTCGCCTCCCCGTCTCCGCGGCGAGTCAGGATCTCTTGTACTTCCTGAGGAGAGAGGCGATCGAAGAACCACTTCTGACACCTCGACAGTAGGGTCTGAGGGAGTCTGGAAGGTGTGGAAGCCACTAATATGAAGAACGTCTCTGGACGCGGCTCCTCGAGTGATTTGAGGATGATGTTCGAACCGACGAGCGAGATGTTGTCGACATCGTCGAAAATTGCGACCTTTCGGCCGCTCATGAAGGCTTTCAGGCTGAGCCTTTCGAGGGTCCTGCGTACGTCGTCCACCGTGGCGCCGGCCTCACCGAAGCTTAGAGTGTGGAGGTCTGGATGGTTGTGTGCATCGACGAGAGTGCAGGTGCGACAGCTTCCACAGCCACCAGTAGCGGCTTGCGCGCTATTCTGGCAGAGCAGATGTCTCGCCAGTTCGCGAGCCACGAGAGATTTACCGATGCCACGTATTCCAGCGAACAGCAGGGTAGAGGGGAGCTTGTCCTGTTGAACAAGCCCGGTAAAAAGGGCGCGCTGTTTAGAATGGCCGATCGGAGTTTCCACAACGGTATGGTACGTGTAATTAGGTGAGAGGGGAAGGGGAGGCTACAAGCCTAAGGCAGCGCTTGCTAGTGCCACTAATTCGTCCGGGGTCTTGGTAGCGTCCAAGACAAGGAAAGGGATCTTCGAGGTGTCGGCACACTCGAGGAACCCGTCTCGGATGCGGGCGTGAAACGAGAGCTCTTCGTCTTCGAAGGCGTCTTTGCCGTTGCCAGTACGCGCGGCAACGCGCTTGAGCGCTTCTACGGGATCGAGATCGAGAAGGATCACGAGATCAGGATACGTGCCTTGTACCGCGAGTTCGTTTGCATGGTCGATCCAATCACGGCGAATACCCCTGCCGTGCCCTTGAAAGGTAATGGTTGAGTACACGAATCGATCACACAGGACCCACTTCCCTCCAGAGAGGGCTGGGCGTATGACCTTGTCGACGTGCTCGGCCCGATCCGCTGCGAAGAGGAGCAGCTCGGCGCGGTCGGATTTTCTCTCTCCCGTCCATTCTAGAAGCAGTTTTCGCAGCTCTACACCGAGAGGTGTTCCACCAGGTTCTCTCGTGTCACACACTGGGTGTCCGGCTTTTCGGAGGCGCTCGGACATAGAGCGATAGAGCGTTGTTTTTCCGCAGCCGTTGATCCCCTCGAATACGATGAAGGGCGCTGTGCAGTTTGAAAGCCGGTACGTGAGAGGGTCGACGCGCATATGATCGTATCGCTACTGCATACGACCCGAGATGTACAGACTAAACAGAGTAAAGGGAACTATTCGTCGTCCAAGTGTAGTTCCAATCCGTATCGAAGTTGCTCCAGGGTCAGGGGCTTCGTGATGTAGTAGTCTGCCCCCTGCTGGTATCCTTGTAGTACCTGACTATCGGTATCGCACGCGGTTACCATGACGACCGGGATAGTACCGAAAGCTTCGAGGGTACGTAGACGACCAAGTAGTTCATACCCGTTCATCTCAGGCATCATGACGTCGAGCAGTATGAGGTCGAGGTTCGGCGTGCTATCGAGAAACGCCAGAGCTGCTTTGCCTGACCCGAAATCCACCGGCGAGTGTCCGAGAGCTTGCACCATCGCGCAGAGGGCGGTGCGGTTATCTGGGTCGTCGTCCACTATCAGAATATTTTTGGGCATCTTTTTTCTTTCCGGGCAATGTCTCTCCGGGCAATGTCTTTCCCGGCAATGTCCAGCGTACCGTGTGAAGCTCACATCACGAATCGGCGGTTCGAGCTAGAGGCTGAAGAGTCTGTCGTGAGTAGGTTTGTGGCTGTATGAGCAGCACATGGTGGTTTGTGTTGGTGAAAGGTGTAATCAGGCTCTGAGCACTTGGGTATAAACCAGAGTTGTTTCAATCCTATACGGTCTTTTCTCTGCCGAAGGCATATTTTAGGCCGGGGTGGATTAGCGCTTGTCCTGGGGTTATCATTATAAAGCTGTTTGTGAGTTTCGAAGGCCCTTCTAGAAATGATGACGCCAGAATCCCCTTCCTCTTCTCATAAGTTGTTCGATCTGCACGTCAACGGCTTGAGGGTTCCTGCGCGCACTACCGAAAACAAAGCGGCGAAGGTGGTGGATTTCTCGGCTCCGGAACTTACTTTGGAATCAGTGCGTTTGGCGACCGAGGAATTGGTAAAGCGGGGCACGAATTACTTTCTTGCGACTCTTGTGACCGGTAGCCCGCAAGTGACTATCGAAAATTTGAAATTGCTCGCCCTCGCAATGAAGCAGCCGTGGGGCAGGCCTATATTGGGTGTTCACCTCGAAGGGCCATTCCTCTCGATGGCTTGTAAAGGAGCGCACCCGGCCGAGTATATCAGAGAGACTCCGGACCTCTCGCTGTTCCAGGAGTTCTTCGACGCGGCAGGAGGTAACGTTGCTCTTACGACGATCTCTCCGGCTCTCAAGGGAGCGGATCGTTTTATTGATCAGGTTCGACGGTTGGGAGTTACGGTCTCTCTCGGACATCATGATGCGTCGACGAAGCAGATTGAGGACGCGTTTGCGGCAGGGGCTACGGCCGTTACGCATGCAGGTAACGCGTGGTCGAAAGCGCAGCCAGAGGATTATCGTAGACATACGGACGTTCTTGCTCAGCTCACTGCGGATGGCACCTACGTCATGGTGATTCCCGATGGAGAGCACGTCAGCTCGTCATTCATCAAGTACACCTACAAGATAGTCGAAGGGCTGAGGCCGGGCCATATTGTGTGGGTGAGCGATTGCTCGCCCTTGGCGGGGGCGCCTGAAGGGGATTACGAGCTCTACGATGGATTGAAGGCGCGGATAGAGCGCGGCCAAAGTGGAGAGCTGCGCAGCGTTCCGCTCACCGGTTCATATCTCTTCTTGAAGGACTGCTTGCGGAAGCTCAGGGAGATGGAGGTGGTGCCTGAGGCAGGGATTGTGGCGCCTGCATCGATTAACGCCCTAAATCTCGTAAGGGAGTCATTGCGGCGATGTAACACCTTCCCGAGCTTCGATGATATTGGTTGGTAGCTCCGTCCTCAGATGAGGTCAAAATAATGGGTCTGTCTGCCCTTTAGCCCGCATACAAAGGGTTTCCCCTGGGCTCGTAACATGTTACTTTGCCAGCGTTTTTCAATGTAGAACGAGAGTCGAGACGGTCTGGACCTCAAGCATCTCTGTGCCCCCGATTGGCGTTTCCATGTGAAAGAACCGCTCGAAACGGCAGCTAACCTGGTGCTTTTACAAATCGGTGTTCAGAGATATCGTTCTAAGGCTTCGTCGTGCAAAAGCGTCGGTGCGGTGTTTAAAGATTTCTTGAAAGACCAAACGAGTTCCGTCGCGGAAGAAATGTGGTGGTGAAGAGGAGAGCATGGCAACGTTTGCAGCCAGTCTGAAGCAGGAGTCGCGAGACAGATACCTTACCTACGCGCTGAGCGTAGTGTCCGGGCGTGCTCTGCCCGATGTGCGTGACGGGTTGAAGCCGGTTCAGCGGCGCATTCTGTTCGCTATGTTGAGCAACCTCAACCTCAAGCCGACCGGGAGTCACCGTAAGTCAGCGGCCGTAGTAGGAGAGGTTCTGGCTCGTTTCCATCCGCATGGTGATATCGCTTGTTACGAAGCGATGGTTCGAATGGCCCAGGATTTCTCCCTCCGCTATCCGCTGATCGACGGACAGGGAAATTTCGGTTCGTTGGACGGAGACAATGCGGCCGCTTACCGATACACAGAGGCGCGTCTGCGGGAGATCGCGCTCGAGGTTGTTGGAGAGATCGATCAGGAGACCGTAGCTTTTCGGGACAATTTTGACTCGACGGTTGTCGAGCCTGTTGTGTTGCCAAGTAGAATACCGAACCTCTTGATTAACGGAGCAACTGGAATTGCGGTCGGTATGGCTACCAGTATTCCGCCTCACAACCTCAAGGATGTGATCAAGGCGTTGATAGAGCTTTCTCAGGATCCCGAGATATCGACATCTAAGTTGACCACACTCGTCAAGGCTCCAGATTTTCCAACTGGATGCAGCATCCTCAACTCTCACAAAGAGTTGGTAGAGATGTACGAGACCGGGCGTGGCTCTGTTAGGATGCGTGGTGAGTGGGAGGTTGAAGAGCAGGCTCGTGGTAAACAATGCGTCATCGTTACTTCCATACCGTACGCAGTCAACAAATCGACCCTCGTAGAGCGCATTGCAGGGCTCATCATAGATCGCAAGGTGCCGCAGCTTGTCGACGTGCGAGATGAGTCGACTAATGAGGTGCGTATCGTACTCGAGCTCGCCTCCGGTGCCGATGCAGAGGTGGCGATGGCCTACCTGTTCAAGAACACACCGCTCGAGTCCAACTTCCCGGTTAACCTCACGGCGCTCGTGCCAGTGGAGGGGGGATCCAGCAGGCCCGAGCTTCTTTCGTTGAAGCAGTGTTTGAAGCACTTCCTGGAGTTTAGAGCGGAGGTCACTCAGAAGCGACTTATGTTCGAGCGCAAGCAGTTGCTCGAGCGTATTCATATCCTCGAAGGGCTCGTCATCATCTACGACGCGTTGGATGAAGCGTTGCAGATCGTTCGCAAGAGTGAGGGCCGCAGCGATGCCGCAGAGAAGCTCCAGGGACGCTTCAAGTTGACCGATATTCAGGCTTTCGCCGTCGTCGACATGCGTGTTTACCAGCTCTCCCGGACCAACATTCTGGAGATCCGCAAGGAGCTCAAGGAAAAGGGCGCACGCGTGAAGGAGATCGACGCTATTCTCAAGAGTCGCGCTGCAATCGAAGGTATAGTAAGGGCAGAGCTCGAGCAGCTCAGCGAGAAGTACGGCGACAAGCGCCGGTCTAAGTTGATCAAAGACAACGTCGATATCGAATTCGACGAGACCCAGTACGTAGTTCAAGAGGACGTATACGCCATCGTGACGGCGGATGGTTGGGTAAAGCGCATTCGGCGTTCGAACGAGCTCAACTCTACCCGTGTCAGAGAGGGCGATTCGATTCTATCGGCGCACCCCTTGAATACATTGGACTCTGTCGCGCTGTTTACCAATTTCGGAACGCTCTTTGCGCTCAAGGTTTCCGACTTCCCTGCCTCGAGTGGATACGGAACTCCAATCCAAAAGATGCTCAAATTCAAAGATGGCGAGCGGATAGTCGCTACCTACGGAGTAAAGGCTAACAAGGGTGGTTCTGCGGCGTCGTCGTCAGGCGTTCAAGGTGAGCTCGCTATGACGGGAGCCAACTCCTCAGCGGTTTCGGATCGGTTCTTGGAAGATGGTGAGACCGTTGTCTTGGTTGGTACTCAAGGTACTGGATACGCCTTGACTATGGCAGAGCTCAGCGAGACCAAGCGCACGGGACGACGTGTGATGAAGCTGCGCGAAGGAGAGAACCTGGCAGCAGTCACACCACTCGAGCCTGTCCTAATCTTTGTCACACAGGATGGCTCGGCGTTGGCGATCAAGAAAGACGAAGTGCCTGTACGGGATACCGCAGCAGTTGGAGTGGCGCTCATGGGCGTCCGCGAAGACGACACTCTGGTGGCGTGTTGTGGAGTCGGCTCTCTCAAGACTAAGGCGATGCTGGTGCTCACGCTGAAATCTGGGAAGACCAAGGATGTGCCTCTTTCAGAGGTTACGGCCGGGCATCGTGCTTTGAAAGGAACGAAGGTGTACTCGCGTGACGAGGTCGTCACTGCCGAGATACGGGTGGCTTGAACGCGGAACGAAGTGAAGGTGGAGACCTAGAGAGATGGCCAAGGGAGAATCCTACAGCGCAGCAGATATCGAAATCCTCGAAGGGCTGGAGCCCGTACGCAAACGCCCCGGTATGTACATCGGTGGTACGGACGGTCCGGCAGGTCTCCATCACCTGGTGAAGGAGATCCTCGACAACTCGGTCGACGAGGCGATGAATGGCCATGCCGACACGATCAAGATAACGCTCCACAAGGACGGTGAGAGTGTTACGATCGAGGACAACGGGCGCGGTATTCCGGTTGATATCCATCCGAAGTTCAAGAAGCCAGCGCTCGAGATAATTCTCACCACTTTGCATGCTGGAGGTAAGTTCAGCGATCACAACTATGTTACAGCCGGTGGTTTGCACGGCGTGGGTGCGTCAGTCGTAAATGCACTCTCGTCGAAACTCGAAGCTACCGTCTATCGTGACGGGTTCGAGTGGAGTCAGAGCTTTTCGCGCGGCAAGCCCGATGGCACGATGAAGAAGGGCGGTGCTACCCGACGTAAGGGAACGCGGATCTTCTTTCGCCCAGATTCTGAGATTTTTAAGTCGGTCCAGTTCTCCGCACAGCGAGTAGAAAAGATCATCGAGGAGAAGGCGTTCCTGTACAAGGGTTTGAAGCTTCTCTTCAAAAACGAGCAGGAAGGCGCTGAGAAGACCTTTTATTACCCAGAGGGAATCAAGTCCTTCTTGCGTTCGATGCTCGAGGTCTCCAACCAACCGCCTATTGCAGGCGAGTGCTTCGACCTCGACCGGGCTAACGGTATCAAGATCGAAGTCGCATTCTGCTGGACCGAATCGACCCAAGAGAGCGTTCAGTCTTATGTGAACGGTATTCACACCAAGGGGGGCGGAACGCACGAGGATGGCTTCAAGAGTGGGCTCTCCAAGGCGTTGCGTAACTACATGTCGGTACACAACCTCATGCCGAAGGGGGTCAAGATCACCGGAGAGGATCTCCGTGAGGGGCTCGTTGCGGTGCTTTCGGTGAGTGTGCCGGGAGCTGTGAGTCAGCTACAGTTCCAGGGCCAAACCAAGGATCGTCTCAACAATCCCGAGATCGAGGGTCCAGTAGACGCGCTCGTCAAGACGTTTGAAAACGTCTTGAATTCGAAGCCTTCGGTAGCCAACGCGCTCATCGAGCGCATCACCCTGGCAGCCAAGGCCCGTGCGGCCGCTCGTTCGGCGTCGGCGAGTGTGAGCCGTAAGGTCGGTGTCAGCCACAGATTGAATCTCCCCGGCAAATTGGCGGATTGCTCGTCTACAAAACCGGACAATTCGGAGGTGTTCATAGTCGAGGGAGATTCCGCGGGTGGAAGTGCCAAGCAGGGTAGGGATCGTGGAACTCAGGCGGTCTTGCCGCTTCGGGGAAAGATTATCAACTCCGTGGCTACTGCTCAGTCGAAGTTGCAAGAGAACAGGGAGTTGTTGGATCTCATCTCTGCGCTTGGGTGTGGTTCCGGAAAAGATCTGCGGCTCGATCGTCTGCGCTACTCGAAGGTGATTATTCTTACCGATGCCGATGCCGACGGCATGCACATATCTGCTCTCTTGATGGCGTTTTTCTTCAAGTTCATGCGTCCGCTTGTGGAGGCAGGACACTTGTACATTGGAATCTCTCCGCTGTACCGCTTGAAGTTTGGAAGCGGTTCGAAAGAGTCCGATATCGAGTGGGTATACTCCGATGAAGAGAAGGAGCGCGTACTCAAAGCTAACAAGTCACGTAAGGTCCACATCACTCGATTTAAGGGTCTCGGAGAGATGAACCCCGATACCCTTTGGGAGACGACGCTTAATCCAAAGACTCGTAAGCTCCTCCAAGTAACCATAGACGACGCCGTAGAGGCGGAGGCGATGCTGGAGAGTTTGATGGGCAAGGACTCGGCGGATCGATACAAGATGATTCAAGAGAATGCGCATCGACTAGAGGTTGATATCTAGGGAAGCAAGCCGCTACCAGATCCACCACGAGAACCACGAGCTTCGCTCTACTTTTCGGAATTCTTCGAACTGGATCGATTCGGCTAGTTCACGCGCCCATAGAGAGATGATCTCTCGGGCAGAGCTTCGTGCTCGTAGCTTGTTCAGATCGATGACGCGGAGTGGTGGAAATCTTCGATCCGCTACTGTGCCGAGGAGCGTAGACCCATCGGGAGCGAAAAATCGCGCTGCAAATGCCACGTGGGGATCTGAAATCGTAGAGAGTGCCACGTCGACGCCCGGAACAGGAGCTGCGAGCGCCAAAAGTCGAAGCAGTGGCTCAGACAGGACGAGTTCAGTGAGCGCTATCTCGACTATGAGCGAGGTGTTATCGGGGGTGTTCACCACGGGAAAGCGCTTGCCTGGAACCTTATTGAGCTCGCTCAGGAGCCGAATGCGAAAGTATCTCGCGATTACAGCGGCGTCCCTTTCAAAAGCCTCCTGAGAGGAGGTAGCGAAGCCTCGACTCCGTTTCCACTCGTCAGCTGGTAGTAGGTCGGTGCGCACGGGTTTAATATAAATGGAGCGAAGGGTTGGCGCTGTGTCGCGTGGGGCTGCCCATGCGTGCTGAAAGGGAATTTCGGCTATCGTGCTCTCGAGCGAGGCTCCCTCGAGAAAAGTCGGAGAGATAGGATCGACCCTCTCTTTAAGGGAACATCCAGCGCAGAGGCAGAGCAGAACTAGACATATTCGGCAGAGGAAGGTCATTTTTTGTGTCGCAATAGTAGGCGTTGCTGGGGTTTTAGTGAGGCTGAGGATGCCAGGCCACGGGTATAGGCGAAAGGTGGCCGATAGAAGTTTTGTCGCTGCGTTCTCTAGCCTGCTAGGAAAAAAGTTAATATCCCCGCAGAGTTCCGACCGTTACTCTGAGATTCTTGGTGCTTTATAGTCTGTCAGGAGAGGGTTAGGAGTAATAAACCTTAAAATGCCTATATCTCTCGGTATTTACACGCTCCCGCGCGATATACTATGTATCAGTGGTTTATATCAGATACCATTGATAAATAGGTCTGATGTATCTGCGGTAGGTATAGGTCAGATAGGCCTTATATAGTGGTGGTCCTCGGGGTGCTCGACGGGGTTGCTCCACCGGGAGTTGTCGGTAATTAGGCCCTTCATGGCTAGAAGTATTTTTCAGTACGTCAAAGATTCGATTCCGAGGCTAGGGGCAACTGATCCTTTGTGGCTCAAAAATGAGAAGCCTCCGGCTTTCAAGACGGTGGAGATGGGTGAGCGGGGCCCGGAGATGGTGCTCCTGCACGGGCTGTTGGGAGCGCTCTCCAACTGGGATGATGTTCAGCCCCTAATGGCGAAGTATTCGAAGCCGATTGCGCTGAGTTTCCCGTTGCTGACAGCCCACCGCTCAGAGGTCAAAGTAAAATCACTCGCGCTCTATACGGAGTACTTCATCCAAGAGCGCCAACTCGCTCCGGTTACGCTGTGCGGTAATTCGCTAGGCGGGCACGTGGCACTCCGTTTGTATTTGGCTGCGCCCGAGTTGGTCGACTGCCTCATCTTGACCGCGACGAGCGGTTTGTATGAACACTCGGTTGATTCCCTGCCAGTCAGGCCAGGTGAGCCGTTCGTGCGTGAGCACATGCAGAAGGTGTTTTACAATCAACGGTTCGTGACTGAGGAAGCGATACACGAGATCGTCTCGATTTTGGAGAATCGTAGTCGGGTGCTCAACCTCATCCACGCTGCGCGAAGTGCTAAGAAGGACAATCTCAAAGATGTTCTCGGTCAGGTGAAGGTTCCTACCCTTCTTCTTTGGGGAGAGGACGACCTCGTCACGACCATGCAAGTGGCAGAGATGTTCCACAAGCTGATTCCAAATTCGACCCTCGTAACGATCAAGAATTGTGGACACGCTCCCATGATCGAACATCCCGAATGGTTCGCCGAAGAGGTGCAGAAGTTTCTGGCGAAGCACTCGAAGCGCCAATTGCCCTGATCGCGGCTGTGTTTCTGAAGGTCTAGTGCTGTTAGCCTGTGCGGTGAGCTGGGGCAAGCGGCTTAACCCTACAAATCGATTGTAATTTCGAGCGTGGGGTGATAACCATCTTCACGTAATGACCGTTGCTCGGCTGCTCTTCAGGCGCGCTCATATCGCAGAAGAGGAAGTAGATCGAGCGCACTCCGAGGTAGCATGCAACGAGACACATCCAGTGACCGATTCCCTTTGGGGTCATCTTTGCCGAGGTTCGAGCTTCTCAATATCGATGGCAAGAAGATCGGATCCGACTTCTTCAAGGATGCCAAGGCGAGCTTGGTGGCATTCGTATGCAATCACTGCCCGTATGTGAAAGGTAGTGAAGAGATGCTGATCACCATAGTCCGCCGTTATCAGCCACACGGACTGAAGGCGGTTGCCATCAGCAGTAACGACGCAGCTAAGTATCCTGAGGACAGCTACGAAAAGATGCAGGAGAAGGCGGCGCTCCTGGATTTGCCATACCCTTATCTGTATGACGAGTCTCAGCAGGTCGCCAAGTCATTCGATGCGGCGTGCACCCCAGAGCTCTACCTTTTTGACGCTGAGCACAGGCTCGTATACCACGGGACGATCAACGATAGCCCGCGAGATCCGTCGAAAGTTTCACGCGATTATCTATCTGAGGCTATCGCAGCAGCGGTTGAAGGTAGGACCCCGAGCCCGCAATTCGTTCATCCGCTCGGATGCTCGATTAAGTGGAAAGATGCTCTCTAAGAGCGTCGCGTTCTCGAATTCATGTATCCAGGAGAAGATGTAATGACACTTGATCTGACGAACATCCAGAAGTTGGCAACGACTGTCCGAACACTCTCGATAGACGCGGTTCAAAAGGCCAACAGTGGTCACCCAGGTTTGCCGCTCGGAGCGGCCGATTTTGCTTCGGTCTTGTGGTCGAACTACTTACGCTTCAATCCTAAAGACCCCAGTTGGATTAATCGCGATCGATTCGTTTTGTCTGCGGGACATGGATCGATGATCCTGTATTCCCTGATCCATCTCTTTGGCTACGACCTTCCGATGAGTGAGCTTCACCGCTTTCGTCAGTGGGAGAGCATTACGCCGGGACATCCGGAATTCGGTATCACTCCAGGAGTAGAGGCCACCACGGGCCCGCTTGGTCAGGGGGCAGGTAACAGTGTGGGTATGGCGCTCAGCGGCAAGATGCTCGCAGCGCGCTACGGAGCGGACCTCTTCAACTATCGGGTCTTCGCGCTCGTGAGTGACGGGGATTTGATGGAAGGTGTGGCGGCTGAGGCGGCCTCTCTGGCAGGTCACCTGAAGCTCGACAACTTGGTGTATCTGTACGATGACAACAAGATCTCCCTGGCTGGCGAGACGGAGGTGTGTTTCACCGAGTCGGTCGCACAGCGCTTTGAGTCCTACGGGTGGTTCGTACAGTCGTGCGATGGTCACAACGTGCAGGAGGTTGCAGCCTGCCTTGACAAGGCGCTAATGCAAAAGGAGCGCCCAAGCCTGATTTGTTGTCGTACGCTGCTCGGTTTCGGAAGTCCGAACAAGAAGAACACTCACGAGGTTCACGGAGCACCTTTGGGGCCCGATGAGGTCAAGGCCACCAAGAAGAATCTCGGTTGGCCGGAAGATGCGCAGTTTTGGATTCCCGACGACGTGAAGGCGTTTTGTGCTGCGGCGGTCGAGAACAAGGCGCGCGAGTGTGCAACGTGGAACGCAGCCTTTTCGGCATGGAAGACGACGCAGCCCGAACTTGCCAAGCAGCTCGATGCTCAACTCGATGGTGCCATCCCCGCAGCGCTGAAAGACGAATTGCTTGCAGCGTGTGCCGACGGCAAGAAGGATGCGACGCGAAATATCTCGGGTAAAGCGATACAGGTGATCGCCAAGCATCTTCCGGGCTTTGTGGGAGGTTCAGCAGATCTGGACCCTTCCACAAAGACGACCATCGTAAAGGGTGGAGACGTCGAAGCGGGGCATTTCCAAAATCGAAATATCCGTTTTGGTGTGAGAGAGCACGCCATGGGAGCTATGGTAAACGGCCTGGCGTATTCCAGGTCCTGGATACCTTACTCGGCGACGTTTCTAGTTTTCTCCGATTACATGCGGCCTTCGATGCGCGTGGGAGCGCTGTCACACCTTCAGGCTCTTTACATCTTCACTCACGACAGTTTTTGGGTAGGGGAAGACGGACCAACACACGAGCCGATTGAGCACATCATGAGCCTTCGTTTGATTCCGAATATGCGCGTCTTGAGACCTGCCGACGGAGTTGAGGTTGCGATGTGCTATTACGCTGCACTTGCACATAAGAAAGGGCCAAGCACTTTGGTGTTCAGTCGCCAGAACCTGTCTGTGCTCAGCCGTCCAACAGGATTTTCGCCTGATGACGTGCTCAAGGGCGGATATGTCGTCAAGGAGGCTCAGAATCCCTCCCTGGTGCTGATATCCACCGGTTCAGAGGTGGGGGCTACCATCGAAGCAGCGCAGTTGCTCGAAGCCGAAGGGAAGTCGGTGCGGGTTGTTTCAATGCCGTGTGTGGAGCTGTTCAATGCTCAGGATGCGACATATCGAGAGATGTTGATCCCAGCAGGTGTCAAGACAGTCGTCGTAGAGGCAGGCTCTACCATCGGTTGGCGTTCATTGATCCCGAATGAGCCGTTGGTGGTTGGGATCGATCATTACGGTGCCTCCGCTCCGGGGGAGCTTCTGGCGGAAAAGTTTGGGTTTACCGGTGCGGCGATCAAGGCGCGCATATCTAGCTGGTTGAATGCGTAGCTAGAAAACAAGGGCTGTCTCCGTACTCTATGGAGCGTGGAGACAGCCCTTGT
This sequence comes from Bdellovibrionota bacterium, assembly GCA_044337105.1. Classification (GTDB taxonomy): domain Bacteria; phylum Bdellovibrionota_C; class UBA2361; order UBA2361; family OMII01; genus OMII01. The sequence goes on from JBIIOE010000013.1 coordinate 29,561, forward strand.
CAGTAAGAGCTTTGCGGTCTGAAACTCATCCAGCGCCGCGAAGAGAGGGCTTTAGGCCCACCCTTTAGTACTCTTTATCAATCTCGTCTTCAGAGATCTTCTCGCCGTTGATGGCTCGACGGAGGAGCTGACTTGGCTTGAACTTAACCACCTTGCGTGCACGCAAGATAATGGTCTCGCGTGTCTGAGGGTTTCTACCTCGGCGAGCAGGCTTCGACTTGACCTCGTAGCAGCCAAAGCCAGAGAGCATGACCTTCGAGTCTTTATCGAGAGCCTCTTTTATAAGCTCTATGTAGTCCTCAACGATCTGAGCCGCCTTTTGCTTATCTACGTCGATAGCCGCATAGATCGCGTCTGCGAGGTCGGCTTTGGTTAAACAGTAACGAGCATTACCCATATAGGAGCACCCTCCAAGGAATCGTCGATTGTGAATTATCCTACTAATTAAGCGATGACAAGTGGTTAGAGGGAGTCATACGGTGTCATGACCCCTATCCCGGCCAGGACCCCCCTTTTTCAGCCCACAGGACCTCAAAAGAGGCCGCAGACCCCGCTTTGTGCAAACGCCATATCAGAAACCTCGAGTGAGCCTGTAAAACGCAGGCATTGAAGTGACCCTAAAGCCCAGTCTCGGTTTCTAAGTCTTCTGGTAAGACGCTTGATTGGGGTGTAGGAGATTCAAGTGCTTAGAAAATATCTTCTCGATATGACAAGGTGAGCACAGCCCCTCAACCTTTTGGTCAAGGTGGCCGTATAAAGAAGGGAGATGCACAAAGAAGCTGATGATACTTCCGGATGGCAACCTGATTCCGCGGGTAGGGGGGAGTTTTCGTCGCAGATCGAAAGAACTCTCGAGGCCACAGAGCAGGAGATTCGCGATCTCGCACACAGTCGCGCGAGTTTCGAGTCTGACGCATCTCTAGTCCAGGCGCGGCGGATCGTCGCGGGCTTCCGACCTGTTCCTCAGATCATTTGGCGCCTGTGTAATTACGCAATTGGTCGCCCCGGGCGCATAAATACGCTAACGAGTGGGCACACGTTCGGCCTGAAGAAGCTCATGGTCGGTATTGGCCAGGATTCGATCCTGGGACTGGGGCAAGCGAAGGTATCCAGTAACGAAGTGGTGACTTCGGTTGCCAGCGACATTATCGCTGCCACGGCAATTATCTATGCCGTTTCGCGACGGCTTCAGGCTATGCCTTTCGTACAGCTTTGGGGCCCCATGCTCGACGAATCCTTGCTCAGGGCTAACCTAGGGTTTTGTGTTGGGCAGATGAGCGAGAACTTCGGGATAGGTCGAGCGATGCTTGCCGGGTTTGCTGGCAGAATCGGGATGGTCGTATTGATAGCTTCCGGTGACGAATCGCAGGCCGAGCAAGCCGTTTCGAGGCTGGCACGCAAGGCGAGTCTCAGCGAGACGGCGCGTGAGGTGTACGGCTGCGATCAAGCACATGTATCTGCGATGCTTCTATCGGCAGCGGGCTGCAGCAAAGATGCGATTCTAGGCATTGGTGCTTTCGGTCTCTCGAAGAGGGCGCAGGTTGGCTTGGATTCTTACAGCGAGCTGTGGTTGTCAGCTCTGACCATTATCGAGCATGTGCTTGATAGCAGTACATTCCTCATCGATGAAAAGACGTGGATCGTTTTGGGCTTCGATGAAGCAGGCGAGCGCGAAGAACTCGTCAAGATTTCAAAGACACTTAAGCTTAGCGGCCACCCGTGGCAGTGGCTTGCGCATCCTGAATAGGAGAGCAAGACGGGCGACCGTACTATGCTTCAGGTAGTGGGCTGAAGAGGCTTTCGAGATCTCCTTTGGAGAGCTTAACCGTCGAGAGGCCGTTCTCGTTGATGAGCGCATCGACGAGTTTCGACTTCTTCGCCTTGAGGTCCATTATCTTTTGCTCGACCGAATCTTCTGTCACCAGTCTGTAGACCGACACTGTTTTGCTCTGGCCGATTCGGTGAGCTCTATCGACTGCTTGGCTTTCCACCGCGGGATTCCACCAAGGGTCGTAAATAATCACGGTATCAGCAGCCATGAGGTTGAGGCCCGAACCACCCGCCTTTAGGCTGATGAGGAATAATCGTACAGACTCGTCTGCTGTGAAGCGATCGATGAGCTCCTGACGATTGCGAGTTGCTCCGTCTAGATACAGGTGCGAAACCTGCATCTCTTCGAGCCATGTGCGGATAATCGACAGCATCCCCCTGAATTGGCTGAAGAGCAGGATCTTGCGACCAGATTCGAGAGCCTCCTGTACGAGGTCCTTGAGTAGGTTGAATTTGCCCGAGTCGAAGCCCGGCTCGTCGCTCAGCCCATCTATGGAGTTGGGGTGGTTGCACACCTGTCTGAGGCGCAGCAGCGCCGCGAGGATCGAAATGCTCGCACCTTGAATCCCCTTCTTCTTGATGGCGTCGAATACCTTCGGGCGCACTTCGTTGAGGATTTGCGCGTATATCTGTCGTTGACTTGCGGTCATCTCGACATGCAACACAGATTCGATCTTAGGCGGTAGTTCCTTCTCCACGTCCGCCTTAAGTCGCCGAAGGATGAAGGGGCGTGTTTTGGAGTTGAGCATCTGCGCTACTTCGATCGAGGTTCCTCCTTCCAAGATCGGACGCTCGATGTTGGCTCGGAAGAACTCGTACGAGCCGAGGTAACCAGGCATGAGAAAGTCCATGATCGACCACAGTTCCATCGGTCGGTTTTCGGTTGGTGTTCCGGTTAGTGCAACTCGGTGTCGACACCGTAACGCCTTGGCAGCCTTTGTCGTAGTGGCTTGCGGGTTCTTGATGTTTTGCGCTTCGTCCAATACAACGTACGAAAACTCGTAACGCTCGAGATCGTAACGGTCGAGTCGCAACAGAGCATACGACGTCAAAACGATGTCGACCTCGGGAATCTCGTTGAAGTGCGCCTTTCGGCCTGGTCCGTGCAGCATCAAGAACTTCATGTTCGGAGTGAAGCGCTTGATCTCGTAGCTCCAGTTGGTGATGACTGATGTTGGCGCCACGATGAGTACGGGCTTCTTCTCCTCTTTCTTTCCGCGCTTGTCCTTGAGGTTTTGAAAGAATGCCAGGGTCTGGACCGTTTTCCCGAGACCCATCTCGTCCGCTAGTATCCCTCCGAGTTCGAACTCGTGTAGGAAGTTGAGCCAACTGATACCCTCTTCCTGATAGTGTCGCAGCTTTCCGGTGAAGCTCTTAGACGCTTTTACCGGTTTGATTTCGGAGAACGACGAAAGCTTGTTGCTCAGGGCCGTGAGTTTCTTGTCCAGCGACAGTTTGAATCCGGAATCTTGAATGCGACTCAAACTTATCGCCTGAGCAAGCGATAGCTCAGCTCGAATTGTGTTGCTGACTCGACAGTTGGGGTCGATCATCCCAAGAATCGTACGCAGCTGCGAAACCGACCCGCCTGGTACCCGCGCATATGCTCCGCTGTCGAGCCGTGTCCAGCGATCATTATCGGCGCGAGCGTTCTTAAAGAGCGATGACAACGGAAGGTTGGAGTTGTTTTGAAGAACTGATACGTGGCAATCGAACCACTCCATGCCGAAGCCTTTCTTACTGCGCTTCTCCGTGCCTGCCTCTGTCGATTCGCCGCCTGCGAGGGCCACTGATATGCTCAGATTCGAAAAACGGATCCCTTTTCGAATCGCATCGAAGCCTACAAGTTTCCAGTTCTTGCCGAGGCGCTCATGATTTTCTTCTATGAAGTCGAGAGCGTCGTCGCCGCCGAGAATAAAGCGGCGCTTTTCGTTCGTGGTGTTAAAGCCGAGGCTCGTCAAAAGCTGAACGCACTCGCCTTCGAAGGCGCGGTCGGGCAGGAAGATGACGTTGGAGTTTTGATGCGGCGCCGGATACTCGAAATCGATCATCGCATTGAGCTCAACGAGGCGATTCGATGTGAAGTGATCTGACGCGATGTCTCTGCGATCAAGGTGTAAAATCGGGGTGGCCCGACGAACCTCTGCAGCGGGTTGAAGCTCAGGGTTAACCACTTCGATACCGGCGCCTATGCGGAGTTGTGCGTCGTCGAGTACTTCGAGGATCGGCCCAACCTGGGTGCGTGGTACGTTGATGGAGTGATTGCGCCCAAAGATCGACGCGATCCGGGCGGCGCGCGGAGAAAGCCTGTAGATCTCGCCTTCGATCATGGTCCAGAATGGACCAGTGCCGAAGACGTCTTGCGCACGTTCACGACTCACTATCTCGACCTCAGTGGGAACTAGCCAATGCATGGCAAGGTCCAGCGATGATCCCTGCCAGGTCATCTGAAGCTTCGCTCCGATGGTGTCGTGTTTCACGAGGATAGGTCGTAGATCGCCGAGGGAAAACACGTGTTCGTATTCTTCGATCAGCCCGAGGACCATTTCGATGCCTCGGCTCGAATTGATGAACCATATGCGCCCATCTTCGTCCCAGGAGCCTTCGTCCTCGAGAAGCTGCAACAAGATGTTGTCTAAGGCGCGACTCGATACGCGCCGAAATCCTTCGAAGATCGTCGGCTCTTGCTCTTGATCGTCGAACATCACCTTGACTCCCAAGCGGTCACTGCTGAGGTCGAGAAGTATCGACACTTTTGGCGCATAGTGCACTGCTGAAGGAGGTCCGATCGTGAGATCCCAAGACATAGGCTCGGGGTCTAGTGCCACCATTTCGCGTAGCGCACTAGCGATCTCGCTTGGGGAGCTTGAGTTAACTCGAAAGGTCGATTCACGTTCTCCGAACCCACCGCGCAGCTCGAAAAAGTCGAGCTCTGCAGCTCGCCACAAAAGCGCTACCGCATGAGCGCACCACTGCTCCTGCATGTCGGATGCAGAGCAACACGAGCAATGAGCTTCGATTTCGTGGGCTGACATCACCGAGAGGCGCACTGATTGCGTTCCCGAATCGTCGTCGCGAACTACCCCTGTTATGACATGCCCCGAACCGCTGCATTCACCGATATGATCCTGGGATGCAAAGCTAATTCCCTTTTCTACGACCGAGAAGGGAGCGAGCTTCCGAAGGTGGCTGAGAATCTTGGATTTGGTGGAGGTTTGCGAGCCGATCATTCGGAGAAGGTTACCATACCTTGTGGCATTATTCACCCCGTGGGTTGTTATTTTTGAACGGTTTGCTCTTGCTTGTCAGAGCGGCTACGGGAGCTCTCAGTGAGCTTGGGCGACGATGCGCCAACTCCAGTCGGTGCCAGTCGGAAGCTCGCTGTTGAAGGTAAAGGGGGTTTCCTGCTCGATAAGTACTACGGCTCCCATGGCGCGACTGGATTCGAGCTTCGAGCCCCTAAAGATCTGAAGTTTTGGTTCTATCGTTCCAGTTCCTCGCAGCGTGCCGCGCCAGACTCCTCGTCGGCTGTCGACCTTGGAAAAGGATGTGCTGAGGATCTTGACGTAGGGTGTGGGTGATGGCTGGGAGCGGTCGGGCGCCGGAACAGTGTTTTTTAGCTTGGGCGGGGTCGCGCGGGACTCCCCGATTTGCAGCTCAGTAGCACACGGCTGGTACTGAATACGACCTGAGCAGCGGTACTGTCGCAGGGTATAGCCGGGTTGGCTGAGTATCAAGAGCGCCGTAAGTGTACCGAGAAGAGTTCTCATAGGTGTATCCAGAGACGGAAGTTGTGCTTTTTTATTGGGCAGTTACTTCCGTTTCTCTACGTCTCCCTATAGCATACGCGCATGCAAAAGCAGTATTCGTTCCCACCTCAAAAGATGAAGATCCTGCTCCTGGAAGGTATTCACCCGGCCTGTGTGGAGCGATTTGCTCAGTCCGGATACCAGGCAGAACTTCACAAGGAGGCTCTCAGTGAAGATGAGTTGTGCGAGAAGATCGCTTCGGTTCATCTGCTCGGTATTCGATCGAAGACACAGGTCACAAAAAAAGTTCTGGAGCGCGCGCGTAACCTTCTCTCTATCGGGTGCTTCTGTATTGGAACCGATCAGGTCGATCTAGCTGCGGCAGCGTCCAGTGGAGTACCTGTGTTCAACGCGCCGTTCAGCAACACTCGCAGTGTCGCTGAACTCGCAGTGGCAGAGATGATCATGCTGGCTCGAAAAGCAGCTCACAAAAGCCAGCTCATGCATAAAGGTATGTGGGAGAAGTCGGCGGACGGCTGCGTCGAGGTTCGAAACAAGACCGTTGGTATTGTGGGATACGGTCACATAGGTCCACAGGTGGGCCTGCTCGCAGAGGCGTTTGGAATGCGAGTGTATTTTTACGATGTCGTCGGCAAATTGCCACTCGGAAATGCGGCGCAGGTATCGAGCCTCAACGAGCTGCTTGCACTCTCGGATTTCGTTACCCTGCACGTACCCGAAACGGCCGAGACCCGCGATATGATCGGTCAAGCGCAGGTTGAACAGATGCGCACGGGCGCCTTTTTGTTGAACCTCAGTCGTGGTCGTGTCGTGGACCTCGTTGCAGTAAGAGAGGGGCTCAAAAGTGGGAGGCTGGGTGGCGTCGCAGTCGATGTTTTCCCGGAGGAGCCCAAGTCAAACGATGAGCCCTTCTCCTGTGAGTTGTCAGGGCTCGATAACGCCATTCTCACCCCGCACATCGGCGGTAGTACTGCGGAGGCACAGCGCAACATCGGTTTAGAGGTCGGCAATACGCTGATCAAATTTACGGAAACTGGTAGCACCACGGGGGCTGTGAACTTCCCGCAGGTTGAATTGCCGATTGTGCGGGACAGCCATCGCATCTTGAACATTCACAAGAATGTGCCGGGAGTGTTGAGTGCGATCAATCGAATCATCGCAGAGATGGGAGCTAATATCCGTGCGCAGTATCTGAGCACTGTGGCGGATGTGGGATACCTGATTATCGATGTGGATCGGGAGATCTCCGTTGCGGTCAAGGATCACATCGACGCGCTCGAAACGAGTATTCGGACACGACTGCTGTTTTAGTTGTCGCCCCTCGGAGGAAGTACAGCCCATGGGACCAGTGGTCATCGGTGCCGGAATAGCGGGTCTCACGGCCGCATATGAGCTGGTAAAGGCGGGACACCGTCCTGTTTTGCTCGAGCCTCGTTCAATCGGAGGAATGATATCCTCTCGACAAGCGGACGGGTTCACGTTAGAGCGAGGACCCAATGTGCTGGTCGAGCGGCCTGATGTGCTGTCATTGCTGCATGACCTGGGTGTAGCTGACCGGATTAGGTATCCGGCCGTGCAGCCGTACGGCCAATACGTGTGGTTCAATGGTGGGGCGCATAAGGTGCCTGCCGGCATACTGGAGCTGGTTTGTTCCCCCTTGGTGTCGATTGGGGCGAAACTCGCATTACCCCTGAGAGCGATCGTGCCTGGTGTTTTAAAGCCTCAATCGCCCGACGAGAGTGTCGAGCAATTCTTTTCGCGTCTCATCGGTACCCGTGCCGCTCGTGCCATGCTCGATCCTGTCTTGAAGGGGATATATGGCGGGAACGTCGACGAATTGAGTGCGCGAACTATTTTCCATGCGTTGTGGGATGCCGCCGAGAGGGGGCGTTCGCTCGTGCAGTACTTGAGAGAGCGGCCGAAGGGCGGCAAACCTTCCATCTTCGTCATCGAGGGAGGTATCCAGGTCCTGGTCGATACGCTGTGGCAGCGTATTCAGTCGGAAGTGGATCTCGTTACCGATAGAGTGAGTGAGCTCACGCGTGTCGGACCGTCGCTGTATCGAGTTGTGACATCGTCGGGGCGCGCGTTCGAAACAGAGCGTTGTATTGTAACGATAGCCGGCGCCAACCTTGCGACCTTGATTGAGGGTGTTGATCCGCGCGTGTCTCAGTTGGTTTCGAAGATGCGCTACGCCTCGCTCACGGTTGTTCATCTTTCGGCGCCTCGCACGAATGGGCTCATAAAAGATGCGTTCGGTATGTTGTGTCCGGCTGGTATGCCGGAGGATTTTCTGGGTGTAATGTTCAATTCGCAGATCTTTCCGGGTATGGCTCCTCCCGACAGACACCTTCTGACGGTGATTCTCGGAGGCGCCCAAGCAGGGGCGGAGGCTCCGGATTTCGATCGTGTGCGGGGGGAGGTGCCACGGATTCTCGAGAATCTTCTCGGTATCCGTGATACTGCTGTTCTCGAAACAACCCATTGGCCGCACGCAATTCCGCAACTCGTGGTCGGACATCATCTGCTCGTAGATACTTTGAATGCCTCGGAGAAGGATGCGCCTGGGCTCGCTTTTGCAGGGGTAGATCGAGGGGGAGTAGGGGTTTCGGATAGAATTCGGATCGCTCGAGAAGCGGTCGAGCGAAGTGGAAACGGGTGCGCGCTGCGTGCTGCGTCCTAATCAATAAAGCTAGGGAGTAACGAGCATGAACAAAGAGCGTTGTGAATTTGGATGTCGCGGTAACCAAGACAGGGTCGGAGTGCTGATTGCGCAGCTCGGAACTCCGGACGCACCTACGCCGAAAGCTCTTCGCCCGTACCTGAGGCAATTTCTATCTGATCCTCGAGTCATCGAGGTCAATCGAGTGCTGTGGTGGGTGCTCTTGAATGGACTCATTCTCGTCACGCGACCGAAGCGTTCGGCGCGCCTTTACAAACGCATCTGGGGTGCGGAGGGCTCGCCACTACTCACTATCACCAAAGCGCAAACCAAGGGGGTAGCGGAGCGCTTCCAGGCACAAGGCAAGCGGGTAGAGGTCGAGTTTGGAATGCGCTATGGCAAGCCGAGCATTGAGAGTGCGCTCGATCGCTTGATAGAGAAAGGGTGTTCGAAGATCTTGCTTTTCCCTATGTACCCGCAGTACTCGGCTGCTACGACAGCTTCTACCTACGACGCCGTGTTTCCGCATCTGCTCAAGCGACGCAATGTGCCTACCTTGCGAGTGGCGGAGCCGTATTTTGCGCACCCTCGGTACATCGATGCTCTGGCCAAGACGATTAACGAACACATCGAGTCTTTGCCATTCGAGCCGGAAAAGGTAGTGCTTTCATATCACGGGATACCACAGAAATACGTGACCAAGGGCGATCCGTATTGTTGTCAGTGTACGGAGACGACCGAGGCGCTTCTGCCGAAGCTTGCGATGCCCTCTGATAAGGTTATTCACACCTTCCAGTCACGATTTGGTCGAGACCCGTGGCTTACTCCTTACACTGACGAAACTTTTGAAGCGCTCGGGCATGCCGGAATCAAAAGTATTGCAGTGGTCGCGCCGGGCTTCACCGCCGACTGTCTTGAGACGTTGGACGAGCTGGGGAATGAGGGATTGGAGCAGTTTGAAGAGGCAGGCGGTGAGAAGTACGCCGTGGTTCCGTGCTTGAACGATCATCCTGTATGGCTCGACGCCATGACGGAGATTATCTCGCAAGAGCTCGGAAGCTGGCTCGAAGGAGAGGCGCGTAACGTGTCAGACTGCCAGATCGTATGCCCGATCAAAAAGGGGCTAGTGCTGCACACCGTTGAGAAAGCAGCATAGGGCCATGTCAAAAAGCGGTCGGACAAAGGGGCACTCAAAGAAGTTGCTCCAACTGGGAGTGGGATGTCTCGTTAGTGGCGTGATGCTGTATCTCGTCTTCAAGGATCTCGATCTGGAGGCCTTGAAACGAAATGTAAGTGTGATGAAGTGGTGGCCGGTTGTGCCTTTCATAGCGCTCTTTGTGGTGCACTTTGCTGTACGGTCATTGAGGTGGCGGTTTCTGCTGCCTACTCCGGTAGGGGAGCCTCCTTCGCTTCGTAAACTCTTCGATGCGTTAATTTTAGGGAATCTCGCCTCGTTTTTGTTGCCTTTTCGTTTGGGCGAGTTCGTTCGACCTTTCGTCTTGTCGCGTTGGTCTGAATATCGATTTGCATCCTCGTTCGTGTCTGTGGTCATCGAACGCTTCTTCGATCTCTCGGCAGTGCTGGTCTCTTTTGCGATTATAGTTCCTCATCTTCCTGATTTTCCCGCCTGGGCGACCGCTGGCGCATACTCGCTTGGCGGCCTGGCGGGCTGCTTGTTGCTGTTCCTGGTATGTGGAGCGTTGCTACCGGAATTTCTGAGAACTCTCGTGGCTCGAGTGGTCTCTCTACTGCCGAGCTCCCTTTCCAAGCCTCTCCAGAGCTTTCTGTTTGATCTGATCGACGGGGCGGCGGTGATTCGAACCCCTGGTCGAATCGTGTCGATCATTGTACTCACAGCGGCTGTGTGGTTTTCGTCCTTTTTGCAGTTCTATGTGATGTTAGAGCTCTTCCCTTATCATCAATCTATGTTGTTCGCTGTTACCCTGACGGTGTTTGTCGCCCTGGCTGTAGCGATTCCCTCTGTGCCTGGTTTTATAGGTGTATTTCAGGCGGGCTGTGTGGCTGCGGGCGCTCTATTCGGGTACCCGCAAGAGGCGGCTGTGGTCTACTCTTTGATGATCCACGTGCTCTCGTATCTCTTGTTCATTGGACTCGGGTTCTGGCTCTTGGCGGTGCACGATTTGAGCTTGTTCGATTTGAAGCGCGCGGTTGAGTCAAACAATGCTCCTGAAGCCTAGGGAAGCGAGGCAAACCCCCTCCCTGCTGCGAAAGCGGATCTTGGGTTGCTCTTCGATTTTCCGCACGGGAAAAAATCCTCAATGTATCACAGTGGATACGTTTCCGGTTTTTTCCCGCACTGAAAATCAAATATCAACCCAACCTCCACTTTCTCGCTACGGGTAGGTTTTGCCTCGCTTCCTTAGGGGAGCTATTGACAGGTAGCGGTTGACCGACAACGCTCCGCGGGTGAAAGAGGCGGAGGTGGCGCTGCGCGACTTCGAGAACGCGATACTAGAGCTAAGGAATAACAGCTATCTTGCTAGTGCCAGGGATTAAGTGGTTTGAGGTGCTGGGTAAATTTGGCTCACATTAGAGGGACTGCTATCAACTGTCATTTTACAACAACCGGATCTCCCGGACTCAGGCAGCTTGGCTGAAGAGTATGTATCTCTCCAGCTGGTGTTGAGGGTCTCCCCAGCCTCTCGTTCTTCTCCAGTCTCTTTGGCCTCTCCTGATTCCTTGGAAGGCGCGCGCCACGACGGTCCTCCGGCAGTGGCGTTCGAGGTAGTAGTGCTGTCTCCGCAGGACTCAGCAGTCTAGGGCGACTGAGTCAGCTTGAAGATAGCCCCAAGATAGTCAATGACGTAGATCTCTCCGGCTGAATCCTGCCCAAACGAGGAGATGTTTTTGTCGGAGGCGAGAAGCAACCGATTGCGATACGTTCGTCCCTTATTCCATAGACGCCATATCTTTCCGGTCGCAAAATCTCCGTACAGGTAGTTCCCACGCAGCTCTCGGAGCGTGGCACCGCGATATACATAGCCTCCGGTGACTGAACGTCCTCTGGGATGCGGGATCGTCCAGACAGGCTTTTGGAATCTGCGTGGCGCGCAGCGTGTCCCTTCGGGATAGCACAGGTCTCCCTCGACGATCTTCCAGCCATAATTCCGGCCGCGTCTGAGAATATCGATCTCCTCCCGCATGCTTTGCCCCACATCTCCGATCCAGATCCTGGAGCCTGCGCGATCTCGGGTTATCTTGAATGGATTTCGGAATCCCCACGCAAAGATCTCGGGAAGCCCGCGGCCCTCTCTTGAATAAAACGGGTTCGAGCGAGGTATGGAGTAAGGAGCACCAGCGCTAGGCGTATCGACATCGATGCGTAAGATCTTTCCGAGGAGCGACTTGAGTGATTGGGCGTTGTTCAGCGGATCTCCCGCACTGCCTCCATCACCAAGGGCGATGTATAGAAAGCCCTCGGCTCCAAAGATCAACGAGCCGCCGTTGTGGTTGTCGAAAGGTTGGGAAATAATCAGTAAAGGAAGCTCTGAGGTTGGATCACTTCTCCAGGTGACGCGGTCGACAGTAAAGCGAGAGATTACCGTGGCGCCGTCCGACGAGCGGCTATAATTGACGTACACGAAACCGTTCTCGGCGAATCTCGGGTGCACAGCGAGCCCTAGCAACCCCTGTTCACCACTTGAGGTAATTCCACTCGAGATGTCGAGCGTGACGATCGGTGACGCTCCATCTGAGGCTGCTTGAAGCCTGAGGATCACTCCGTTCTGCTGGACAACGAAGGCTGACTCTTCTCCATTTACAGTGACGAACTGAAGATCCAGCGGCTGTGACAACGTGCTTGCCGACCACTGCCGAATCAGTTGGTACTGAGGTGCGGCGATGCTGGGACGAATTGTAACGAAAGAGAACGCCAGGGCAGCGCAGTATGCGAGAATTTTCATGACTGAGATGATAAAGTATGCGCGGAAGATATGCCAAGAAAAACCAGGCAACCCCTACTCGAACCGTAATGTGCGTCTTCTGCTGGCTCTTCGTGAGACCGAGTGGGTGGGGCTCGCTGTCATGTCAGCGAAGAGCTCGTAGCACGATCCCATTCCTCTTCCTCCTAACCCTCCTCCTTCTCATCATCCGTTAGCAGCGTTTGTTTGTGGAGTTGAGCGAGCACTCGCTGCCCGTATGCTTGCCTCAAGTATCACATTTGCTATGCTTGCAGCTCTGTATGGTATTTAGTTCGTATCTCTTCCTTTTTTACTTTCTCCCCCTCGTTCTAGGTGCCTATCTCATCGTTCCGCGTGCGCTCAAAAACCTCGTACTTATCTCAGCTAGTCTCTTATTCTATGCGTGGGGAGAACCCCGATTCGTGGGAATGCTCCTCTCCTTGTGCGCTGTCGATTTCGTACTCTCTCAGCTGATTGACCGGTCATCCCTTCGCTGGTCCAAGGCGTGGCTTACCCTCTCCATCGTTATCAACGTTTGCTCCCTGGGATACTTTAAGTACTCGAACTTTTTTATCGGCGAAGCTTCGCGAATCGGCTCGTGGTTCGGGTCCCCTCCGATAGCCTGGCAGACAGTAGTGCTCCCTATCGGAATCTCCTTTTTCACGTTTCACAAGATAAGCTATATCGTCGACGTATACCGAAAGGTTCGTCCGCCGTGCCGTAACCCCGTTACGTTCCTGCTCTATATCCTCTTCTTCCCACAACTCATCGCCGGACCAATCGTTCGGTACCACGAAATCGAGGATCAGCTTCACAAACGAACCACGCGCCTTGATGACATCTTCGAGGGGTTCATTCGGTTCTCAATCGGGCTAGGTAAGAAAGTCCTCATCGCCGACGTAGTCGGTCACACAGCGGACAAAGTATTTGCCCTCAAAGCGGCGTCACTCTCCCCTGAACTAGCGTGGCTCGGTATCTTGGCGTACACAGCCCAAATCTACTTTGACTTCTCCGGTTATTCGGACATGGCGATCGGAATCGCTCGCATGTTCGGATTCCGTTTTCCTGAAAACTTCGATCAACCATACTTAGCCTCCTCCTTCACCGACTTTTGGCGAAGATGGCACATGTCTTTCGGACGGTGGATGCGAGAGTACCTGTACTACCCCTTGGGTGGAAACAAGTGCAGCGTGCCCCGCCAGTACCTGAATCTATGGATAGTATTCCTTTTCTCAGGTTTGTGGCACGGCGCTCAATGGACCTTTATTCTGTGGGGCGTGTGGCACGGGTTCTTCATGACCCTTGAACGACTATTTCTGGCGAAGTATCTTCTCAAGATACCACACGCAGCACAGGTACTTCTTACCCTCTTCTTAGTGATGTTGAGTCGGGTTCTCTTTCGGGCAGATGATCTATCTCACGCCGGCTTGTACTTTCAGCATCTCGTGAGTAGCGCGGGAGTGAAGAGAGTTCTGCCGCTCTATTCTGTGACGTCTCATTATGAGATCGTAATGGTTGTGGTGGCATACGCGCTCTGTCTCTGGCCACTCATACCCGGAGCGCTCGCGCTCAAGGATAGGATCCTGTCGTGGAGCCCTCCAGCGGTTCGAATAGCGGCAACAGCCTCTCAAGCGGCTTTGTTGCTCTTACTCTCGGCCGCTGCGATGGCGGGAACCGACTTCTCACCGTTTATTTATTTCCAGTTCTGATCATGGGAGCAACCTCTTCGAAATCAGCTCTGCTAATAAAGGTCGTATTTCTCGCCGCCGTTGGCCTATTCCTTGCGTTCCCCATCTTCAACCGCCTTGTGCCAATCGTGACCGAACGAGCGCCAGCGGGAATGCCGATGGCGAGACCCGTATCGTCGTTCTCTCGTCAGGCGTTCGTCAAAAGATCATGGCAAAAAGCGCTGGAAGCACGGGCAAAGCAGTCCTCCGGATTATGGTATCCCCTAACCCTCTTGGCTAATGAGATATACTCCCGTGGTTTCGGACAGATCTCAGCTTTCAACGTTGGTTCCGTTCGGGTTGGGCACGACAACCACCTCTTTCAAAGCACGCACCTCTCCGTGTTGAACCACAAACGCCCAAAAAATATCAACAAACTCCAGCAGAGGGTCGCCGACATCAAGGATCTCCAAGATGGCCTCAAAGCTCGTGGAAAGAGCCTGATCATCGCGGTTACTCCGAATATGGCGCACCTCTATCCGGAGTTAATACCATCCGGATACCTTGACCCGACACGCGAGAAACGGGTCCATCCGTACGGGCTTGTCGAAAAAGCGTTCAAGGAGAAGGGAATCGTCTACGTCGACACAGCTAATGTGCTCAAAGAAGCACAGAGCAAGGTCCCCTTCAGATTTTTTGCCCCGTCTGCCTCTCACTGGAACGATGTGGGGTCATGTCTCGGGCTCCTAGCGATCAACTCCAAACTCAAGGAGATGGGCGGAAGACACTTTCGCTCTTTCTCATGCGACAATTACACCGTGGAGCCAGAGCCTCGCAGCAAGGATCGAGATCTCCTTCGGATCGCTAACGTTCTCTTTCCGAAACGATTTCACAGACCAACCCCCTATGTATCGGTCACCTATCAAGAGCCCGAACCGACTACCCAGCCGCGCACCCTGCTCGTAGGAACGAGCTATCTCTTCGCGCTCTCTGAACACCTCCACAATTGGAACCTCGCAAAGGCGCACAAACTCTACTTCTACTTCCGGCAATGGCGCTCCGGTAGTGAGAGGTCGTTTCGCACACTCTCACAAAAGTCAATCAACTGGGACGAGGTCTTTTCGAACGACATCATCATCGTGAACGTCGGGATCGGAAATCCGGTAACGATCGGATACGGATTCATAGAGGCCGCCCTGGTGGAGCTCCGCGCACGAGACAGCTCCTCTCTCGCCAACACTCAGCTACGGCAAAAACCTGTCATCACGGAATAGGGCCGCCAAAGCTACCGGCTGGCATGTCCTTTTTGACTGTTCTCGGTGGTACAAAGCGCTGCTGCAGTCCCTAATAGTGGTACTACAAACATCTGTGTTTTCCCAGGGAAGCGAGGCAAAACCTACCCGTCGCGAAAAAAATGGAGATCGGGTGATAACAGATCCCCCCGTAATCCTTCTCATCCTCTTGCACCTGCACCGGCTTCTTGATTCTCCTCGAGATTTCCGGATGAGCATACGGTTGAGAAGACACTGACGATTGATTTGAGTTTGGCTCTGGTAAGCATGGATGCACATAGTGAAAGGTTACCCGTCAAAGCTTTCTCGATGATGACGAGGAAACCGGTGCAGATGCAGGTGCAGGATGATGATAAGATTTCAGATGTAGAGTAATTGGACCGCAGAGCCAGTGGCCTCTGTTTTGAGCAACTGATTGCGTCAGAATAATCTCCAACGCAAGGCCTGTGCCTCGATGAGCGTCCTAGACGAGCGGATCTTCGCCCCGAACACGGTGTAGAAATTGCCGAGAATGCGGGATACGTCACTGGTAGCTGCGACTTCCACGACAACTTCGCGGTCAAAGGCACCGAGTGTTTCGTTCATCGATACAACGTCCGGCAATCGTGAGCACAATGTCGCGAACGCGGCAGAGTCATCATCCGTGAACATCTGCGTTTGAAACATGAGGCGGTGCGCTGTCCTGCCGACGATCGCAGGAGAGAAATGGGCGATATCACCTGAAATAATCCCAAGCCTCGTGAGTCGGCGGAGACGCTGGTCGAATGTCGACGAAGGTGCCCCGACGATTCGCGCGGCTTCGCGCATCGAGCTAAAAGATTCGTTCGAGACCACTCCAAGTATTAGACGATCAAGATCGTCTATCTCTACATCGCACTCGTGATACCGATGCTCGAGGAAGGGGCGCTTGCGTGATGACGTGCTCAGATAGCCGCGTCCGAAGTAACGGTAGCTGATTCGAGGAGAGATCTGCTTGTCGGCGAGTGAGATGCGCCCCTCGTCACACAGCTCTCTCACTACCTCGGAGACCTCGCTGACGTAGCGACAATGAACAGTTAATCCGAATTGGTACTCGCCGACGAATTCGCAAGCCCAGGGAATCTTTGGATGGCTCTGCATCGCTCGTAGTAGTCGAATTCTCGAGTCACCTCTGGAGAATACCGGAGTGAAGAAGATAGCAACGTTTTGAATACCGAGAAGATACGAGTTGACTGACGGCCGCACCTGGAGACCAAGGACCTTTTGAAACTTGTTGAGCGCGTACTGAATCGAAGAGACCCTGTATTTTGTCACACGCGCCAACTCTACAGCAGTGGATCGCGGTGCCGCTTGAAGAGCACTCAGTATGACAAGTTCGCTCTCTCGGAGTTGCATTTTCATTATGTCCTACCTGAAGATAAGAATCTGGACATATTAGCAGATATTTTTCACTTAGTAGAGGTTTGTTCACTATGAGCCAGCACGAGGCACTGTCGCCTCGGCATCAACGTGAGGATTTATGCAGCAACAGACACACGCCGAATCTGGCTGGGAGAATTCAGCCATCAAACAGTCGTTCAATACCTTATACCCCCTCGTGACCGAGTTTTTGCACAAAGAATACGGATTCGAAGTACAGGAGAACTATGACTTACCCCACCGAATAGCAGCGCACTTCACAGGGACGAAAGTAGAGCTCGGTCGCTATGTACCGGCCGAACTCAAAACCTATCTTGCTCTGCACCTCTTTGGTGTGTCGGTGCAGCTTGCGGAGTGCTCCGACACGGTCGCAGGTGAAGCCTTCATGACCCGTTCATTTCAACCCTACCTCAACGAAAGAGGGGAAGGGAGATCACTGGTGCTGTTCGGTCAACAGGCCACGGAATACGCTGCTCAGCTTCTCGTGGCTTTAAAAAGGGAGGAGCTCATTCCATGGCTCACTGCGCTCGCCGGCGCGGATCGCCTCTTTGCAGAAGACAAATTTACAGGGAGTCGCTGGAAGAGTTTCGATGATTGCCGCAAGGAAGCCGGCCCCTCACCGATCAACCCACGCCAGATCCCTGAGCTATCGCTTCGCGAAGTCGCGTCTCGCTACTCGACCTAGGGTGGCGGTTCCCAACGTCCTCGGACGAGGGTCCGGCGGCCCCTTCGTTAGTACACTCACACGGCTCTTAGTTTAGGGGGCGAGGCGAAACCTCCCCCTAGCGAGAAAGTGGTGGCTGGGTTGATATTCGGGTTTGGTGATGTGGAAAAACCGCAGGTGTATCCTCTGCGATACACTGAGGATTTTTCCACATCGGGAGAATCGGAGAGCAACCCTGGATCCGCTTTCGTAGCAGGGAGGGGTTTTGCCTTTTGGCTCATCGCGTTTTAGAGTGGGTGATAGCGAGCTTGGAGACAGCGTAAGCCCTTGTTTGACCTATAAATCGCGCCTTTCCACGTGAACGTGCTCGT
>JBIIOE010000014.1:0-47124 GCA_044337105.1 Bdellovibrionota bacterium
CAGCGCTCGAGTTCGTCATCACTACGATTGAGATTCGTGATCGTCTTCCTAGAGGAAACGGGGAACTCGTGGACCAGTTCAAGCGCGCATCTTTCTCGATAGTGCTCAACATTGCCGAAGGTGCCGGGAAGCTACAACAGGCAGATAAGCAGCGATATTTCTCAATAGCACGAGGATCAGTCATGGAGTGTGGAGCCCTCTTTGATCTGCTTAACGCTCTCAGCCATGTTTCCCCGGAAGAGTATCAAGCCGGGAAGCTTTTGCTGACAAGGATTGGAGCCATGCTTTCCAAGCTATGCCTTCAGCCAGTGTGACTCCTCCTCCGGGTACGTTCACGTGCACGAGCACGTTCACGTCGCGATAATACCGAGTCCTACCCACTCGATTCCGCGATGACCCTCTTTTGTAATGCCTACATCTGGAGACAAAAGCACGAGCTGATTCATGTGGCTCTCTACAATGGGGCATGGATGGTTGGGCTTGCGGTGGCATTTGTGATGAACGGATTTGCGCTGCGGCATGTGCCCCTGAAGTGGTTGTATGCGGCCGGGCTCGTTCTACAGTCGGCGTCATGTGCCGTTCTTTTTGCAATCAGCGATCTCAACCCGATTAATCTTGCCGTGCTTGGCGTCTTCTCGGGCGCGATGGCGGCGCTCTACTGGGCGAACCGAAATTTGCTCAGTTTGCAGATGACGCGTGGTTCCGAGCGTGATTATTTTTGTAGCCTCGAAAGCGCTCTCGGGATGCTTTTTTCTGTCGTGAGCCCAGTGATCTTTGGGTGGTTTTTGCAGTTGGGCACTGAGTTCGAGGCTAGTTCGGTTGTCTATCGCTATCAGGTACTGACCGCCTTCACGGTATTCATCCAACTCGCGGGAGCTTGGTATATAGTTTGTACGCCCTTTGATGATTACAGCCCGCAGAGCATCCTCGTTACGCGTGCCACCTCGTATTGGAATCGTGCGAGGCTTTTCGTCGCCCTGAAGGGCGTTGCAGAGGGATCAGCGCTGTTCCTTCCCACTCTTGTAGTGCTGCGTTTGATAGGGCAGGAGGGGACCCTCGGAACATTGCAGTCCTTGGCAACGCTCGGAACCACCGCATTGCTCTACGGAATAGCACGTTGGATGCACGGAGAGCGTAGAACTCTGGTGCTCGGCGGTGGGCTCGGAGTGATGCTTGTCGGAGGTCTCTCCCTTTCGCTGTGGTATTCGCCTTGGGGAGGCGTCATATACCTTATCCTTCAGACCTTGGGGATTCAGCTCATATGGGCCGCTGCGAATCCGATAATGCTCGATGCCATAAACGCTGACCAGCAAAAGGATGGGGACGCGTATCGATATGTGGTTGACCGTGAGCTGTTTCTGAATGTCGGACGTATGGTCGGCGTTGTTCTGGTCCTGCTATCGAGTGTGTCTTTTGACGACAACATCACGTTGCGCGTCACCCCCGTCATTCTCGCCCTTGTCACGAGCAGCATACTCTTCTGTGGCCGTGGACTGAATGTACATGGAAAGAATAAGAGCGCGTAACAAAAATCTCCTCTGCTGCGGCCAGCTGCAAGCTCGCGGGGCTGCGTCTTCGGCTCAAAATGTGCTCAACGTGCCACAGAGGGCACGTCTCCGCGCCTTTTGAGCCTGCATCCTTGCCCCTCGACCTTTCGCGTGGCCTCGCGACGAGGATATTTTTGTTACGCGCTCTAAGTCTACTCTCGAGGTGCAACCTTAGACATCAATCTTTTGAACTGAGAATCTTCTATCTCGGACCTGAATACGATCTGTTTGATGGAGGGGTCGAACGACCACCGGCCGTGGGTATCCTGGAGCATTTTGAAGATCTCCTGCCACCATAGAAGTTCGCGTTCGGATTGCGCCAAATCCTGATCGAAGGTGGCCTTGTCCGAGTACCCCATGGAACCGAGCCTCTGGGAAAAGCTAGCTTCCATACCAGCCATGAAGTTTGTGAGGAAATTTTGCTTGCTATCCTCGGAGGCGTTTGAGCGAACAAGACGCTCGGCAGCGATATTCTGCCAGCTTTCGAGCGTGTTCCTCTTCATCAAGTCGATGTAGCGGTGTAGCGTTTCGTATCGTTCTCGCACGACTTCTTCGGACGTAAGGCTTTGGAGGTCGAAGAATGAGGGCTCCGCAAGCGAACGGGTCAGCTCGCGTTGCTCAGCGAGGAGGCGTTCGAGATCTGAAGTCAGTTCGTTGGTGACGAGATCGAGCGCCCCCTGGTCCGCATTGCTCGGGGTCTTTACAGAGCTTTCTTTGAGCCACGCAATCTCTCCGTCGCGCTCGGGGCTGTGAAGGTAGTCGTAGGCAACATCTGCCGCTGCCGCCGGATTGGGCTCTTGTGCCTGAGCCGTGGCTTGAATTGCGCATACAGCGAGGAAAAAGGCTACAGGACGCTTCATTAGAGACTCCGGATAGTTTCAGCTTGTCGTCGGTGGTTGAACGGATCGTGTCATGTGACTGCAGCACATCGCAAGAACTGACTCGGGGCCTAGAATCCCTTTCAAGACTTCCCAGAAATCTGGAAACGATTTGCTGACTACGTGAGGCTCCTCGATCACTACTCCTGAGATTCGGGCTCCGAGCACAGCAAACGCCATCGCCATGCGGTGGTCGTCGTAGGTGGCGATATGAGCACCTCGGGGTGTTCCGCCATGCACCACAAGATAGTCGGGGCCCGCTTCGCTATCGATCCCGAGTTTGGCGAGCTCCGTATGCAGTGCGGCGAGGCGATCGGTTTCCTTGACTCGAAGAGTGCTCAATCCTTTGATTGTCGTGCTTCCCTCAGCGCAGGCAGCGATAACGGCGAGTGTCTGAGCAGTGTCGGGCATGAGAGACATATCGACGTCGATGGCTCGCAGCGTATGGGTGCCCTTGACTGTGATAGAGCGCTCGGTACGGCTCACTGAGCATCCCATGCGAGCAAGAAGGTCGGGGAATTTTATATCTCCCTGTGCCGACTCGGGATTGATGTTCTTGACCGTAATCTCGCCACCTGATAGCGCGGCGATCGCCCATAGATAGGAGGCTCCCGACGCATCGCCCTCGATGGGATACAGGCGTGACCCATACCCTGGACCTGCTCTGCAGCTATAGCGTTGGTACCCGTGGTTCTCGATCGTGACTCCGAAGTCGGCGATACTCTGGAGCGTCATATCTATGTATGATTTGGAGATCTGCTCTCCTTCGATCTCCACCGTAAGGGGCTCTGCATGTAGCGGCGCAGTAAGTAGGAGTGCCGAGATGAATTGGCTGCTGATTGAGCCGTTCACTCGAACGGCACCGCCCTTAAGCTGGGTGTCTGAGTGTATTCGTAGTGGAGGACAGCCATCTGCCCCGATATAGTCGATAGTGGCTCCGAGCTGGCGCAGTGCCAACACGAGATCCCCGATAGGTCGGGCATGCATACGCTCGCTACCACGTACGACGATATCCGCTCCCGGAATGGCGGCGCACAATGCACACAGGAAGCGCATAGTGGTACCGGCAGGACCTACGTCGATCTCTCCGTGATAGGGAGTGAACTTTCCCCCGCAGCCTACGATGTGGAGTGTTGTCCCGCCGTCATTCGATGCCGATTCCTCGGTAATCAAAACTCCTAATGAGCGCAGAGCTCTAACGAGTGCTTCGCTATCGCTGCTCGGGGATGAGAAGGTAAGGCGCGAGGTGCCAGTCGCCATCGCGGCGGTGAGCAGCGCGCGGTTTGTGTAGCTCTTCGAGCCAGGAGCCCTCACCGCAGCGAGCGGTGGGAATTGGGGAGGGGTGATGAGTATGCGTTCCATGATAGAGGGGTCTCGAAAGTCTGGGGTATCCTACCAACCTCAGGTTGAAGATGCCAACAACTGATTGCTCCTTCGCGTGCCCCTGCAACTGGATGATACGCCTTGCTTTGCCTACTCCGGATGAGTCTTATACCAGGACTGGGAAGAGGGGGCGTGGATAGGGGCTGGATAGGGATATGACCCGGGGCCGGTAGTATGAGATACTGTCCTTAACGGGCTGCGGAAAAATACTCTTCTGCTGCGAAATCCGATCTTTCGGCGCTGGTCGAGGATGAGAGCGCAAAAACCCCCTCGATGTATCGCAGACTTCGCCCAGCTGAGTCGAGGCGTGGATACACCTGCGGGTTTTCGCTAGGAGGCTTTTTCGGCAGCCTGTTAATACACGGAGAGATGTAGTTCCTTATGAGTATGCCGACCGGATTAATAGCTGTTTCAGAATACATACCCAAGCGCGAAGCGCTCTTCGTCAAGGTAGATATGTCCGACTACCTGATCGATTACTATCTGCACCGCAAGGAGCATGCCCCGGACACGCGTGCCGAGCACGATGCGAAGCTCAAAGATTTGATCGCGTGCTTCGCTGTGCACCTCGCTGCGCGTACAGCGCGAGAAACTCACGCATGGACGGTTCACCTCGCTGGAGCAACGCCGTACTCACTCTTTGTCACAGGCAGTACTGGAGATATGGACGATACCGGTGTAGCTCGCGGTTTCATTGTCGGTAACGTGCTCACGGATAACATTCGTGAGACCAAGGTCAATGCGATACACGCGCAATTCACGAATCGAGGCAGGACCTTCAACAGCATGGTGCAGTGCGATTCTTCTGAGATCCCACGCATGGTAGAGCAGTTCTACGAACAGAGTGAACAGTATCCTCTGCGCATACAACTCTCGGATGACAGCGACACCGCGCTTGGCGTCGTCGCACTTCCCGAGTATGACAACGAGTGGATTCGAGCAGTCGGCTTCGACGAGTTGAGCGCTTCGGATGCAATCGAGCGCAGCCATATGCGCACATGTCACTTCGAATTTCAGTGTGATTGCTCGCCGCAGAAGCTCATACCGTTCTTCCAGGCTATGACACCTGGAGAGCTTGAAGAGTTGTACGGTAGCGACAAGGAGTTGGATATTACCTGCCCCCGTTGCGGGAAGCACTTCTCTGTTAGCCGCTCCGACTTGAGGACTGAGCACTGAAGTTGGAGTAGTTCTACGACACAGACGGACGCTTGAATGTGCACTCGGTGTTGTCAGGGGCCCTTGAATTCGATGTGGAGCGATGCAGTGTCGAAGTAGTTAGAGCGCGTAACAAAAATCTCCTCTGCTGCGGCCAGCTGCAAGCTCGCGGGGCTGCGTCTTCGGCTCAAAATGTGCTCAACGTGCCACAGCGGGCACGTCTCCGCGCCTTTTGAGCCTGCATCCTTGCCCCTCGACCTTTCGCGTGGCCTCGCGACGAGGATATTTTTGTTACGCGCTCTTAATAGGCACGAGGTGCATTCCATTCCTGCTGTGAGAGTGGATCCCGGGCTGCTCTTCTGCCACTACCATGATTTCAATTGGCCGCATAAAGAGCTCGTGGTATGTGAGCCTGCATGAAGAAATTACTCGTCTCAGCAACTGCTCTTATGTGCGTGCTTGCTGCTCAGGTGCCGGTGGCGTACGCCGGTGATGCCGCGATGATCGTTTTCAAGAGCGGAGTCGTCGTGAATCTCGACAATGGGTACAAGCAGCTCGTCGAGGGGATGAGGGGATTAAAGCTGAAGGGCTCCGAGAACTATCCTGTGGAGATTCAGATCGAAGGGACCTCTTTTTTCATTAATCTTGGAGAGGTCGCAGTGTTGTGTCGGGACCGGTGCTCGAGCCTGACGATCATTTCGCCTAAACAGGGAGCGGCATCTCAGATGAGTCGCTAGTCACGGTGGATGTACGCGTAATTTAACGGAGCTACTGACGAGCATGCCCTAGCAGCGCGCAGGCTGGATGGCCTCTAAAGCTGCGGTAACAACCCCGTCGGGCGCAGTAAGATCGAACGAACAGGAGCCGATTGAATTGATTAGGCTCCACTTCATCTTTCCACCGACGTTCTTCTTGTCACGAGCCATGAGAGCGCGTAATCGGGCCTCGTCAAACTGTACGGGTAGCGAGACCGGCAATCCCGCTGCGGCTATTCCAGCCCGTATCTGCGTATAGTCTCTGTGTGAAAGCTTTCCTATTCCAAGTGCAATGTGGGCCTCCGCCACCATACCGATTGCAACGGATTCCCCGTGCGTGAGTACTATGTGGTCTTGGAGTGCGTATTCTTCGATCGCATGCCCGACCGTATGACCGAAGTTGAGAGTCTTACGCGGGCCTTGCTCCGTTTCGTCGGACTCGACCACGCGCTGTTTTATCTCGCAGGAGCGGAATACCACGTCTACTAATTCGTCGAAGCTCCATGCATCGTACGGTTTTGAGGTAACCTCTTTGAAGTAGTGTGCGTCGGCGATCAACCCGTGCTTGACGATTTCGGCAAAGCCCGACCGCATCTCGCGTGGCGGAAGGGTGATCAAGGCATCGATGTCTATTACGACGTGGCTCGGTTGACTGACTGCTCCAAGCAGATTCTTTACGCCGTTGAAGTTGATACCAGTCTTGCCGCCGATGCTCGCATCGACCTGTGCCAGTAGAGTAGTGGGCACGTGTGCGAACTCGATTCCTCGCATGTACGTTGCGGCAGCAAATCCCACGAGATCGCTCGTCGCTCCCCCTCCGAGAGTGACGACTAGAGACCGTCGGTCGAGCTTCCTATCAGAGAGAAACTGCCATATCGACTCGAGACCGCGTACATTCTTGACCTGCTCGCCTCCCGTTATTATCAGGAGCGACGATTGGTCGAGAGCGAGACCCTCACGCACAGTGCGCGCATGCGCCTCGGCGCCGCGATCGGCTATGATTACGATCGACGAGTACCTGTCCGTCTGGAGAAGGGGGGCGAGCCGCCCGATCAGCCCACGACCGACTAGTAGTCGTGAGGTCGTCTCTAATCGAGCGACTTTTAGAGTCAGAGTGCGCATCGTATCAAACCTGTAATCTGCGAAGGTCGGCCATCATCTTCTCGAACTGCGGGTAGCGCAGCGCCTGTGGTCCGTCGCTCAAAGCTTTCTCTGGTTCGGGGTGGAACTCGACGATGATGCCGTCTGCTCCCACGGCTTTCGCCGCAAGCGCTAAAGGCGGTACGAGGTCTCTCACACCGGCAGCATGGGAAGGATCGATGAACACAGGCAAGTGTGTTCTCGCCTTCAAGACCGGTACTGCGCTGATATCGAGAGTTCCACGGGTCGCTGTTTCGAAGGTGCGGATACCGCGTTCGCACAGGAAGACCTGCTGATTGCCTCCCGCCAAGATGTACTCGGCAGCTTGCAAGAGCTCCTCGATCGATGAGCTCATACCACGCTTGAGCATGATCGGGCGTCGAATCTGTCCTATTGCCTTCAGGAGGCTAAAGTTTTGCATGTTGCGCGCACCGATCTGAATGATGTCAGCCTTTTCCGCAACTCGATCTACATCATCGGTCGTCATGACCTCGGTGATGACCGGCATACCGTAGGCACGGCCTGCCTCTACCAGGATGTCCAACCCCTCGTAGCCCATCCCTTGGAAGCTGTACGGCGAGGAGCGCGGCTTGAAGACCCCGCCACGCAGGATCTTGGCTCCGTTGTCGCGAGCCTCCTTGGCGCACGACATGATCTGTTCACGGGACTCGACTGAGCATGGGCCGGCGATGACGAGGAAGTTTCCGCCACCTATTTTGATTCCGCCGACATCGATGATGGTGTCCTCGCTCTTGTGTTCGCGAGTAACGAGCTTGTAGCCCTTGTCCTTACCGGCCGCTTTGGGAGCTGGCTTCTCTGCGATATCTGGCGCGGCAGGCACCGTGGTCCGGGCGCTTTCGTCGATCTCGACCTTCGTAGGTGCGACGTCGCACGAGGGGAAGCATCCGAGTACCTTAATGAAGCGCACAATCCTAGTGATTTCGTCGAGAGCGGTCTTCACGTTGGAGGATTCGAGATTTCCCATGAACTCGAGGTAAAACATCTCTTCCCACGAGTTGCCCGGAAGTGGGCGGCTTTCGAGCTTGGTAAGGTTTATGCCGTTGTTCTTGAAGACGAGGAGCGCGTCGACCAGGGCACCGGCTTGGTTCAGCGTATTCATGACGATGGAGGTCTTAGCAGGGATGCGGTTGTCGACCTTGACCGGCTGCTTTGCTACGACTAAGTAGCGCGTGGAGTTCTCCTCTTGGTTCGCGATCTTTGCTTGCAGAACGGAGAGGCCGAACATCTCCGCCGCCTCACGGCTGGCGACAGCAGCGTGAAGACGATTGCCTGCCTCACGCACGCGCTTGACGGCGAGGGCTGAGTCGTTCGTGTACTCGACGCGACATTCCGGGAGTTTGGCCAGGAACTGACTGCATTCAGCCACTGCGAGGGGGCTACAGTAGATGCGCTCCAGATGCGATACCGGAACACTCTCGTTCCCTATCAAACAGTGACTGACTTCGAACTTCTCCTCTCCGACTATGGAAACTCGCGAGTTGAGCAAGAGATCGTACACATCGTTTATGGCACCTGATGTAGTGTTTTCGATCGGCAGGATTCCGTAATCGCACGTGCCAGCCTCGACTGCGCGTACCGCTTCGAGGAATGAGGGAAAACCGACAAATGTTGCGGTCTCGTTGTCGCTGTTGGCGAAATGAGAACGGCCTACGAGGTGAGAATAGGATCCATCGATACCCTGGAAAGCCACCTTCACGTTCTTGGCATGCCAGGTCGCGCCGTTTAGTTTACGTTGGAGCGCATCTTGTTGCACTCGTACCGATTCGGCTACTACTTCGTGGAAGATGTTGGTGACGTACTGTGGTTCTAGGCCAAGCGTCTTACCCTCGGCGATACGCTCCTTGAGCAGCTTGAGCTCACGGGTTTCGTCTCTCACTGGGGCGCTGTCGGCGTCCTTGGCTTGAATGGCGCGCTCAGAGAGCGTGCGGCGTGAGGCTAGGAGGGAGAGGAGTTCCCGGTCAAGTCGATCTATCTCGGCGCGCACATCCGAGAGGTGCTGGTCGGCTGGTTTGGTTGCTGAATTCGTAGTCATAGTTTTTTGTAGTGCTTTTGTCTGTCGGTTTAATTAATCGATGTAGGTAAGGAACGAGGTGTAGTGAGGGTTGCGTCCGTGGACGACGTCCAGGTACGCCTGCTTGAGCCTCAAGCTGACGGGCCCAGCCCCGCCACTACCGACCGGCTTGTCATCGATAGTTCCGATCGGCGTGACCTCTGCGGCGGTTCCTGTGAAGAAGGCTTCGTCGGCAGCGTAGACCTCTTCCAACGTGATCGTGCGCTCGGTTATGGTGAATCCGAGGTCGCGGGCGATCTGCATTACGGAGGATCGAGTAATCCCCGCCAAGATGGTCCCGAGTGGGGGTGTGACGATCTCGTTGCCTTTGACAACGAAGAAATTTTCCCCTGGGCCCTCGGCGATGCAGCCGTGGTCGTCAAGGAACAACGCCTCGTGGTACTTCGTGCCCTTGAGCTCTAGAACTGCAAGGATGCTGTTGACGTAGTGACCGCAGATCTTCGCATCGGCGACCGTGGACTTCGGATGAATGCGAATATACGAGCTCACCTTGATATCCGCAGCCTCGACCGGGATGTAGGCGCCCCACGGCCAGCAGGAGATGCTGATCTCGACAGGGGAATTGCGAGGGTTCAGGCCCATCACACCGTAGCCATGAATCGCCAAGGGCCGGATGTAGCCTTGTGGGAGATCGTTTTTTCGCAGCAGCTCACAGGTGGCGTTACATAGCTGTTCGATGGGATAGGGGAGGGTCATCCCGAGAACTCCCGCGGAGTACGCCAAGCGCTCCATGTGTTCTTTGAGTCGAAATACAGCCCCGCCACGCTCGGTCTTGTAGGCGCGAATCCCCTCAAAGGCACCGTCTCCGTAGTGCAAGGTATGCGTGAGGATGTGGACCTTGGCATCCTCCCATGCGACGAATTCCCCGTTCATCCATATGTATTTTGTGGTTTCCATCAGCCTATCCTCTCAGCAATAGCCACAGCCATCTCATGTGTCGAAACTTGGGTGCCGCTGCCGGCGTAGATGTCTACGGTGCGGTATCCTTCCTCCAGCGCTCGTATCACCGCAGTATCCAGAGCATCTGCTGCCTCGCTCCAACCGAAGGAAAATCGGAGCATCATCGATGCCGACAGTATCTGGGCGATCGGATTCGCGATACCTTTGCCGGCGATATCGGGTGCGGAGCCTCCCGATGGTTCGTACAGCCCAAATCCAGCCGCATTCAAGCTCGCCGACGGGGTGAGCCCTAGAGAGCCAGGGAGCGCAGCAGCGAGATCAGAGAGGATGTCTCCGAAGAGATTCGAGGTGACGATGACATCAAATTGGCCAGGGTTCTTGACGAGCTGCAGCGCACAGTTGTCTACGAGCATGTCTTCGAGCGCTACATCCGAAAAGCGCGAGTGCACCTCTCGCACCACCTCGCGCCACAACTTCGAAGTGTGCATGACGTTGGCTTTGTCGACCGACGTCACACGGCCGCGACGTTTGCGAGCTGCTTCGAAGGCGACTCGGGCTACCAATGCGATCTGATCCTCGGTGTATTCGCCGACGTCTTTGGCACGACGCTTGCCGCCCTCGCTCCACATCGAATGCTCGCCAAAGTAAACGTCTCCCTGGAGTTCGCGGATGATGAGGAGATCGACACCTTGCTTCGTAATCTCGTCACGTAGCGGACAGCTTCCTACGAGCTGCGGATAGACCTTGGCAGGACGGAAGTTGGCCGCAAGGCCAAATGTCTTGCGTAGCGCCAAGATGGAGTTAGTTTCACACCCCTTCCACTTGGGAAGATGAGATTCGGCGATCGGTCCGCCTACTGAGCCGAACAAGATCGCGTCAGCTCCGCGGCACACCGCAATCGTCTCGTCGGGCAGGTGAGCGCCGTATTTCTCGAAGGCGGCTCCGCCGACTAGGGCATCTTGAAACGCCACCGTGCGGCCGAAGCCCTGACATGCTTTTTGAAGCACGGCGAGCGCTTCGCCCATCACTTCAGGTCCCACGCCGTCACCGGCTAATACTGCGATCGTTTTCGTACTCATCTCCTCACCGGTTCGGTGTTCCTACGCTGAAGAACCAATTCTCTCTCTGCTTTGCCTTGGTTTGCTCGATCTGTGGCAGCCGTGTTCGCAGATACTCCATATCGTCAAGTCCGTTGAGCAGGCAGTGTTTCAGAAATGGGTCATAGGTGAAATCCCAACTCCTACCGTCCGCGCACGCGACTGACTGCTTCTCGAGATCGACCGAGAGGGAGAGGTCGCCCTTGGCGGTCTCGTCCAGAAGTGTGTCGATCGTCGGAGCATCAAGTGTCACGAGTAGTAGGCCGTTCTTCCCGCTGTTTGAGGCAAATATGTCGGCAAACGACTTGGCCAGTACCACCCGTATACCAGCACCGAGCAGCGCCCATACGGCGTGCTCCCGCGAAGAGCCGCATCCAAAGTTGCTGTCAGCGACGAGTATGTGCGCCTTCTTGAATCTTTCCTGATTGAGGAAGAATTCCGGATCGGCGGCTTTGAGGCGCATGAAGAGGTTTGAACCGAATCCCTCACGAGTAATGCTGGTGAGGAACTGAGCCGGTATGATCATGTCAGTATCGACATCTTTGATCGGCAGTGGTGCGGCGATCGATGTGACGGTTGTGAATGCTTGCATATCGCTTCTCCTATCCGGTGATCGAGGTAATGTGACCCGCAACGGCGCTCGCAGCAACCGTTGCAGGAGAGGCGAGATGCGTGATGCTCCCTTCGCCCTGTCGACCGATGAAGTTTCTGTTGGATGTGCTGATACAGCGCTCCCCTGCCGGTACCTTGTCGTCGTTCATGCCGAGACACATAGAACATCCGGGCATTCGGAAGTGCGCTCCCGCAGACTCGAAGATATCTCTGAGCCCCTCCTTCTCCGCTTGCGCAGACACTGCTTCCGAGCCGGGGACTACATAGAGTGTCACGTTCGGATGCACTTTGTTGCCCTTCAAGACTGAGGCGGCGATGCGCAGATCCTCAATCCTGCCGTTCGTGCACGAGCCGAGGAACGCCCACTGGACCTGTGTGCCCTTAATCGGCTGACCCTCGGAGAGCTTGGTATATGCCAGCGCTTGGTCGGCAACCTTGCGGTGGGTTTCTGGAAGATCGCGTAGGTGAGGAACGTGTCCATCCACTGCGATAGCCTGCTCCGGGTTCGTTCCCCATGTTATCATCGGACCGAGGGCGTCGATATCAATCGCGATTTCGCGGTCATAGGATGCGCCATCGTCAGAGGCGAGGGAGCGCCAAAGATCTTCGGCGCGCGCCCACTGGGTGTCTGTGGGTGCGTACGGGCGACCTTTGATGTACGAAATCGTGGTGTCATCGGGCGAAACGAGGCCTGCCCGAGCTCCACACTCGATACTCATGTTGCAGACGGTCATACGCTCTTCCATCGACATCTTGCGAATCGCGCTGCCGCAGTACTCGATTACGTGGCCGTTGCCACCCGAGATGCCGATGTTGGCGATGAGCTTCAGAATTGCGTCTTTTGCAAAGACCCCAGGACGAAAAGTCCCGTCGAAGGATACCTTCATCGTCTTCGGCTTGCGTTGCAGGATAGCGCCGGTTGCCATTACGTGCCCCACCTCGCTCGTGCCGATTCCGAACGCCAAGGCGCCGAAAGCTCCGTGCGTTGATGTGTGAGAATCTCCGCACACGATGGTCATGCCGGGCTGCGTAAGTCCAAGTTCTGGGCCGATGACGTGTACGATACCTTGGTGGCCTGAATCGTAATCGTAGAGCTGAATGTCGAACTCTGCGCACATCCTTCGCAACGCCTCGACTTGGGCACGTGCCGAGTCGTCATAGATCTCGAATCTATTTGTGCGTGTCGGGATGCTGTGGTCCAGCGTGGCCGCGATGCGCGTCCGGTCAAGGAGCGGAATTCCGCGCTCTTTGAGGAGTGTGAACGCCTGAATCGAAGTGACTTCATGAATGAGCATGAAGTCGATAGTGAGGATATGGGGCGCACCTGTGCGAGCCTCGGCAGGAATGACGTGAGAGTCCCAGATCTTTTCGATGATAGTGCGTTTCATGCGCTGTGCTCCAATCTGTAGTGTGCGTCGATGTAAGCGTGGTTGACTCCATCGATGAGAGCTCTCATCGCCGAGATCTCGATGTCGTTGTCCTCTCCCTTGCCAGTAAACGTCTTTCCATTTTGATCAGCGACGACGATCGTCGAGATACTCGTGGCGGATATTCCCGAGCTGGCTGATTCGCTGTGGTAGCTCACGATCTGCAAGCCGGGGAAGCGCGCATCGATCGCCTTCTTGAGGGTCGCAAGAGCCGAGTCCCGTCCTTCATACGATTCGTGCAGCTCTCCGCTGAAATCGAAGAACCGTCCGTGCAGGAATATCTCGGATTGGTTGCTGCGTTTGCCGTAGTCGAAATTCTGGATGGCGATCGGTTTTCTGTACTCGAAGTATGCGGCGAGCACTTCGTGGTCGGTGACCCCTTTGCGACGTGTCGCGTAGAAGTTTTTGACGTACTGAGCGATGGCCGCCTTTTCCGAATCGGCACAACGGTACCCGGCGCCCTCGATGATCGATTTCGCGTGGTTGCCGCCGGATAGCGGACCGAACACGAAAGAGATCTCTTTGCCGATCTCGCGAGGATCGAATGGCTGGTAGGCTAGGGGGTTGTGGAGGATGGCGTTGGTGTGGCCGCCCGAGGAGTGTTTCGCGGCATTTTCGCCGGTTACCGGCCAGTGAGGTTGACGGGGAAGCATGTAGGTTGCCACGAAATCAGAGAGGCTTTGAATGTGCTCAAGTTTTACATCGGTATGAAACTGCCTCTCTTTATCGGCAGAAGCTCCGAAGTGATGAATGGCTACTATCGCCTGCTCGAGCGACACGTTTCCTGCGCGCTCTCCTATGCCGTTGAAGCACCCTTCGATCTGGTGACAGGGACCAGCGAAGACCGCTTGCAGGGAGTTGTGCAGGGCGAGGCCGAAGTCATTGTGGCAGTGGGCCGACCAGATGATATCGCTGGTAGGATATTCCTTGGCGATTATCTGCGCATGTCGGTTCATCAAGTGTACGAAGTAGCTCTCGCCTTGTAACCAACACCCGCCACCGATCGTGTCGGGGCAGTTAATCACCGTCGCTCCGCCGTCGATCGCAGCCCTAATGAGATCGGTTGTGAAATCGAAGTTTTCTCCTACTCTGGAATAACCTTCGGGGCTAAATTCGACCTGCATA
The DNA here is from genome assembly GCA_044337105.1 of Bdellovibrionota bacterium. GTDB lineage: Bacteria > Bdellovibrionota_C > UBA2361 > UBA2361 > OMII01 > OMII01. The sequence continues at coordinate 14,112 of JBIIOE010000014.1, forward strand.
CCAGCCTTAGATGCGAGCCTGCACAAGTCGTGAGTCTCTCGCACAAGGAAGACTTTGTCTTTCGAGCGTTCTCCTAAAGACGCCTCCATGAGATCCGGCGCAACGGGGAGGTACATGTGCAGGCGAGCCTTGCCCGTCGCTGCTGCCGGTAGCAGCGCTTCTATCGTTTTCTCTATTTGTTCTCGTCGCTGCTGGCACAGAGCAGCGATGGTAGGGGCGTCTGAGTAAGGGCCAAGTTCCGTAGAGATCGTGTGCACGATGTCGTGGTCGAGTTTGCTAGCGGCGGGAAAACCTGCCTCTAGCACGTCAATCCCGGCGCGGTGGGCGAGACGGGCATACTCGAGGTTCTGTTCGAACGATATAGCGGCGCCTGGGCATTGCTGCCCATCGCGTAGGGTGGTGTCGAATATCGCTATCTTCCGGCTTGCATTCATCGCGTGTGACCTCGGCCCCCTGGCACTCTGAGTTGTTCGAGGAGGCTCTGGGCCTGACGCCCCAAGCGCACCTTGTTTATTTTTAGCAAAAAAAAAGGCCCTGCTGTGAAGCAGAGCCTTTTTTCAGCGCAAGCTGGTGACTCTGCCTTATGAAGGCCTTACCACGAGTGCAAAAAGGTAAGCGAGTCGATTGAGCTGCATAAAATATATCTAAGTAACGATACTGGTGAGTGAGCCATAAAGCAAGTAGCTTTTACTTCGCCTTATCAGCCCCAGCCCTGAAAAGCCAAAAAGGACATCATCGCACAACGATGACGTCCTTTTCGGTGAGATAAACCATTCCTGAAAGAGAATGGTCTTTTCCCTACGTCGGACTTCCCGTTCGTCCTACTGGACTGACTTGGTAACAGGTGGTGCTGTTGACCTTGAGGTAAAGTTTTCCGTCTCTTCCGCGAGCACGAGCGTTTCTGCTCAAAGTGCTATTCGAGCACGCTGGTGCTCCACCTGCTGCGCAATAGCCACGAGATTTACCGGTAACTTTCCACCGTCCGTAGTAGCCGAGTCGGGCAGCTTGAGCACCATCGGAATAATAGAGCGGAGCTGGAAATTTAGGGCAGACCCGGTTGCACACGAGGGTAGGGCCAGATGCGCGAGCATCACCCTTGGAGATATGGTTCGAGATCTCGGATTTGTAGAGAAACTCCCGTCCTGTTACGGATTTTACCGTTGGGCAAACGGCAGCAAGTCCGCCATTTGCGCGAGCGGTTCCACGCGACATCTTCCTTAGTGATCGAGCGTTCATTCCATCCTGAGCCACTGCATCCCCTACCACCAGGGTGCACGCCACAGCTACCGCAGCTATCAAAGTCTTTCCGTTGAGACGCATCCTTTCTCTCCCTCAATTTACAAAATCTAGTTACTTCAACCTGTCCCGACATCCGCATCGCTCCGTCTACTCGAAAAGCAAGTTGGTGCGCGGTCGATGACAGGTTCTTCTATTGATTATAGCTGCCACTTGAGCGAACTCCGCAAGTACAAGAAACCAAGGAGGGAGGGTTTCGTTGGTTTTTATTCGTTACACGCAGGTCATATGAATCGAACGCATCGGCAAGCCGCACACTTGTTACGCGCCGCAGCATCCTAGAGGTCCTGTTGTATTCAAGAGGCGGGGGCTCCTTTGATTGATCGTAGCGCTCTGAGCGGGGTCATGTTTGAAGGGGCTCTATGGGATTAAAGATAGAAACCTCCTTTTAAGAGGTAGAACGACCAGGCGTCAGCTAAAGCGCTTACCCACGATAAGTTGCGGTATTTCAATATGTTGGGCTCTTTTTTATGCGTGGATAAGGGACAGGATGTGACCTTGAGCTGGGTCACATTTCGGCTAGGTAAGGTCTATTCTGGTGATGGCCTACCCGAATAGTCTGTGCTAGAAACCAGGGGCGCCTGCTTGAGTTTAACCAGTAAATGAGCAGGTCAATCTAATGGAGGATGTAATGAGGATTCAGACCCTTAAGGGAAAAACTCTCGTGGCAGTGGTCGCGAGCCTCGTGTCGAGCAGCGTGAGCTTCGCCGACGGCAAGGCAACCGATTTCTACTATCAACAGAACCAGAGAAGGTTCGTAAGTCAGGCACAAGATGCTCGCATGTTTGGTATGGCTGGCAGCTCGGCTCTGACGACTGCTAACAGCTACTCCACGGTGAACAATCCCGGCGGACTCGGCATGATGAAGTACGGCGATATCGCTGCTACCTACGGGTACAACGAGATAACCGGTAACCAACTGAACGGAGCTTCCGTTAAGGACAAGGAGCACTCTGGTGCCTTGTTCGGAGCTACTCCGCTCGGCCCAGTCAAGGACGCACTCCCTGACTACGGTAACCTCGGTCTCGGATGGGTTGGCCGTTACAATAACTGGACCAACGACGCTACGAACACTGACCCTGAGACCTATCAGGTCGCAGCTGGTTACGGATTCGCACTCGATGAGGACACTGGCGTTGGTTACTCGCTTACCTATCAGAATGATCAGGTTGGTGGATCGAACTACAGCTATGATTCGAGCAACAGCTTCCTCCACAACGTTGGTATCATGAATCGCGTTGATTCTGACCTCGTTGTAGGTTCGTCGCTCACGATCGGACATGGCTCGCACGGCCTTCGCCCTGCTGAGGTTGTTGGTAACCAGACCGTTGACCAGCTCTCCGCTGGAATCGGTTTCGGAGCAACCTACACCCTCGACGAGGCTACCTCGCTCAGCGGTGGACTCGATTACACCCACTACCGCAACGACGGTTCTGATATCGGCGTGAATCCGCAGATCCCTTGGGGCGGCGATTCGCGTTCGAACGTCATGAACATACGTGTTGGTCTTGAGCACCAGCTCATGGACTGGCTCGCAGTTCGTGGAGGTTATCGCTACGGCTCTAACTTCGCATGGCACTACGATCGCCCAGCTCTCGATCCGATCGATGGCTCTGCGAAGTACAATGCATTGACACTTGGAGCAGGAGTGGCGTACGCATTTGAGGATGATTCTTTCATCCGCGCTATCCGTCTTGACTACGGTGTAGAGTACCGCACCTTGGGCAACGACGACTGGCAGCATGTTGTTACGCTCTCGTCGCCATTTGACCTCTGCCGTTTCTAATATCGGTAGAGTCACATAGGTGATTTTGGAAGGGGGGGCTCGTGAGAGCCTCCCCTTTTTTTATGCGGTCGTTAGGTCATTAGAGTTTGCCAATGGCGTTCGACAATCCACTCCAATCAACGCGATCGTCGTTATGCCAGAGAGGTTGCCCTTTCTCGACTCGAGTCCTCAGCACCTCAATCTTTTCCTGGGTACCTGCTGGGGCGTCCGTAGCCAAGAAATTTTGAAGAACATTTTGGTTGGGATCGAAATCTTCATCGTGACCTAATCTGACTATCTGCTCGAATACGGTTTCTACCTGAGGCTGAGTTGGTTCGCGTGATGTGAAGCCTGGAGGCGTAATTGATGGCGGGCGTGGAGGTAAATAGCAAGGCTGATAATCGAAGAGTCGCTCATAGAGCGAGAGGAGTTGCTCGTTACTAAACGGACCCGTTTGTGCAGTCTCCGCGCTTGTCACTGTATGTTCCTCTCTCTGTTCTTCTTTCCAGGTAACTTCTTGTCTCCGTGTTGATGTTCGGTGTTGCCTATCGCTGCATCGTCACCTTCAAGCATCCTCAGATCACGTTTGGCTTGTTCGAGCTTCTCCAGAAGTGCTAGGACTCGGACGGGGTCCAAGAGTTCAGCGAGTCTACCATCTGCGGCAGCACTCTGAATTATCTGGAGTGTTTCAAGATTGAAGAACTCCTGAGCGTTTAGTTTGTGTCGCATCGCCTCAATGCGCATCTGATCGATCTCTCGACTCTCGCGCATGCCTTCAAGCTGTCGTTCGAGACCCTCTACTTGAGATATGAGGACTGCCCCCTGCGCCTGTGCCCTCTCGAGGGTAGTGTGCTCAGCACTGTTACATCTCGCCTCTAAGTCACGGATTGTGGAGATGAGCTCCACCCTCGTAGCATCAGTGCTCTGTTGGAGTGTTTGAAGTTCCCCGTTTGATCGCCTTAAGTGGGAGTTATCGCTTTTAAGGGTGTCTGTAACCCGTGCTGCTTGCTCCAGTTGTGCGCGGAGAGTGGTTACTTCGTCCCTGAGATCCCTCTCCACGGCGCGCACTGTCTTCAGCTGATTCTCCAAGATATGATAGCGACGGTTCGAGCCCTCTTCTGGTGCTTTTGGGGTGGTTCCTCGGGATGACTGCGTAAGAGTCCCGGTTCCTTCTTGGGACGCACCTTCTCGCAACTGATGTAGTTGGGATTTCAGTTCCGTGAGAGCAGCATCGGACCGCGCTAGTTTTCGCACGAGTTGTTCTGCTTCAGACGAATACCGTTTCTGAGCCTCGTTAGCGTTTTGGGCCTGCTTGCGCTCCGTCTCTAACTGCGATGCGAGATCCATTCGCCAGTTCCGCTCATCTCGAAGTTTGTCTGTTAATGAGCCGTTTTCATTCTTGAGCTGCTGTAACTCAAGGCGAAGCTCGTTCATCTCTTTCTTCGCTGCCTCAAGAAGCGGATTCGGGTGAGGCTCTGTCGGCTGCTCTGCCGACACCTCCGCGCCGCCATCAGACCGTGGCAACCGGGCCACTGATGGTCCTGTTATCTGGGCCAGCGGGGAACTCGGTGCAGATGGGCCTCGATCGATCGTTGTATGCTTGGAATTCCCAATCTGATAACGAGCTCTAATACTCTCCTGTGCGAAAAATGCTTCAGGTCTTCCTACCACCTGTTCCAAACTCTCTGGAATAGCGAAGGATAGCTCACTCTTTGTGCCAGCTTGTTTGAGTAGCAAGTTGTAATACAGCAGCGCCTCTTGAAAAGTAAGATTGAGAGCTTGAGGATCTCTTGAGTCCGTTGATATGAGATCAGGGGTCGGTGCGATTGCGCGGTATGTAGTAACACGAACAAGTTTGCTCGCGTTGTTCGCAATAAAGGCCGCCACTCGTTCGGCGATCACCTTCATGTCGAATGGCACACCTGTGATCGCATCAGGTGCCTCGGCGCTAGTGCCTTTGAGTCGCTGCTCCAAGCGTGCGCCGATGGAGTACGTTTCATAAAGCCGTTGCACGAGCTGTACCCCCTCGTATCGGGCGGCTCGCCGGAGATCTGCTTCGGTGGTAACGGGTGCCGGAGATATCATGATACCGAGCCTTTGTTTGCGGAATGCCCCCCTATATTCCCACGCTGGATGCGATACTCAACGCTGATACGGTTAGACTGATGCTAGAATTACGTTATCGCATCGCCTGAATGTTCGCGGATTACAAGTCACTACCTGCTTCCGGTGCGAGGCCGGAAGCAGGCGTCTAAGTGCTATGGTTAAGTGGATGCAAGTTGGCTTTCGAGTTCAGGTAGCAACGAGGGGTTAGCTAGCTGCTGAAGACCGTTCACGTAAGCCGCGGCAACGTTAGAATCCAGCTGCCCGTTTTGAGCTGCTTGAATAACGGTTTGCGCGAGTGCTTCAGGTGTCACACCGAAGCGTTGCATGAACGAATTGACGTTTTTGGCTACGTCCTGCAGCGTTTTCGCATTGCTCATTGCGGCGTTCGCGAAATAGCCCACGAAGTCTGTTTGTAGCTTTTTATTGCCCTGCGCGAGCACTTCAATAAGCGGGTTCATCCACGAGACGGCGTACTTCGCCATAGGATTAGAGAAGTCTACCTCGAACGGACGACGTCCGCCGAATTCCGCTTTAGGCCCACCATCCAGCCCCATGTTGTAGGTGTTTCCGTCGGCGAGCTGCAGATGATAGTTCGAGTCCAGTATGCCGTTCTGCACGAGGGCCTCGCGCACCTGGTCCCGAGCCCTCTGATCTTTGTGCTTGCCTGCTGTGATGGCTCCGATTAAGCCGCCTGCGATGGTGCCGATGGCGGCACCTATCGCCGTGCCGAATCCTGGGCCGCCAATCATAGTACCAAGAGTGGCTCCAACTGCCATGCCGCTCGATGCTCCACGCGCGGGAGTAGAGGCGCCCCAGTTCATAGCCAGGTCATACGCTCCGTACAGTCCGCCGATTATGCTAGTTGCAGACGCCATAGTGCCTGCCGTCTTCCCAGCCATGCCCAAGGCTTCACAACCACCACGTACGATCTTGGAGCTTGCGGCCGCCGTCCCTGTCAGGGCAGCGCGTCCGGCTCCGACCCCGCTGAGCCCTGTGCTGATGGCATCCGGAAGGACCTGCCCGAATATCTCTAGGGCTTTGTCTGCTCGAGTGAGAGTGGCATTCGGGGTGGCCTGTTGTATGACGCGGCTCTGTGGCCGATAGTTTACCGACGATCCGATCGAATTCATAAGCGATTCCTTTCTTGGACATGTCTATGCATTGGTGCTGAAAAGGCGTTCAGGAAGTTTGGGGCGATGCCCATTAGTACTGCGCGGTCCCTCCGTAGGTTTCCAGCTCAGTAATATTCGAGACTTTCCGGTAAAAGTTGCGGAATCACCGCCCTGCATACGAAGTTTTATTGGAATGAGGGTGTCAGGGTTCCTTCTTGACTCTTCTATGAGGGCGGTTATGCTTCGGCGCGTAGTGCTCCGGCGGGGATAGTGGAACGATGCCGCTTCTGATTCCCGAACACCTCTTGTTTCGAGGGTGCGGAGCTTTTTGGGGAGATTTTGGCGTGAAGAAAGTTCTCGTAGGGTTTGTGTGTTCGCTATCGTGTCTGTTTGCCTCTGCAAGTGAGGCCCAGGAGTTTCAGATCCCACCTCGGATTTCTGACTTCATCAACGACGTAACCAACGAAGCTGTAAACGCTTCTATGCTCTTCGCCACCGACGATGCGGTCTCAAACGGACACTTCGTATTGCGGCGTGGCCCTCAGCCGGACAAAAAATACGATTCGTTCAAGCTCCCCGGGCAGTACGTGTTCGGTGAGCGTGGGCAGACCTGGCGTCCTTTTGTTCGCGGCAGTTTCTCCCACGTGAAGATTACCTCCGGTAACAATCCGATCGATGGAGTAGGAGAGCCTGATTTCTCGGTTACGGATCTTTATGCAGGCACGGTCGGGACCGGCGTTCAGTGGAGGGCTACCGACAGCATAACGTTCGTCCCAGGTTTCAACCTGACTTACTCGCATCTGTCGAACAATTACGACTTCAACAATCCGTACAGCCAGGCAAACTTTACCCCGGCGGATGGTCAGATCTTCAACTCAGACATGGACCTCTTCACCTATGCGCCGTCGCTGCGCATGTTCTACACGCGCGAGACGTGCTGGGGTGCGGTTCATTACAACCTCGGGTACCAACACCTCTTCAACGACTCAGTCTCTACGGAGCACTCGTCGTTGAACGTGCAGTCGAACACGGGTCTGTTGACCAACCGATTCGACATGGAGATTCCGCTCGGTGTCGAGGTTCAACAGAGCCAGCTGTCAGTGCGCCCCGCCTTTCAGTGGACGCACATTAACGGAGAGGCGGTCAACGGTCTGCACTTCGTGAATATGTTCGAGCTCGGTGCCGATCTGCTCGCAGATGTCGCCGACAAGGGGATCTGGGTATCGACCCTTTCTCTTGGTGCCAGCTACATGTTCGCCGACGATTTCGAGGGATATCGAATCGGATTAGGGGCGCGTTTTTAATTCATCGAAGCGCTGACTTCGACAGGTAGAGATGTACGAGCGTGCGTGGCAAGGTCGGGCATTCGGCCTACGCCACGACGCTCGTCTTCTTTTCTTCGTGCGCAGTAGCGGGCCTTCGAAAGTTTCAAGATATCATCAACGCAGCGCTTGTGTAGGGGAAGGTGCTCGACGTTCAGTGTTCTTCCCGAGAATGCCGCTTGTGTCTCTCCGTCAATACACATCTTGATGTAAAACTCTCGAAGCGGAAGATTGACGACATCCGAGCTGTCAAACCCCTGAGCAAGTTCGTTGGCCACACGGCAGGCATCCTGAGCTCCCACGCGAAATGAGACGAAATTGGCGACGTTTCCGAATAGCGCTTGCTGGACGGTTGCTGGAAGTTGGTCGAGGTGCTGATGGGCTATCGTCAGAGAGAGCCAATATTTTCGTGCCTCACTGAGGATCTCTGCAAATGACTCCGTGGAAATGTGCTGGAATTCGTCGATGTAGAGGCTGAACGGTTGGCGCAGTTCAGGCGCGATATCTGCTCGGGACATCGCTGCCTCGTAGAGCTTCCACAACAAGAGAGAGCCGAGCATGTCGGCCCCTTTCGACCCAAGAGTCTCCTTGGAAACTTTCAGCAGGACTATCTTGCGGTAGTCCATCATCTCGCGAAAGTTCAGAAGGTTGGCTTCTTGAGTCAGAATAGCTCTCATGACCGGATTCGAAAGAAGGTCATCCAAGAGGCTGACGAGACGAGCTATCGTGCCTTGCTCGAACTCCTGCTGCCGCGCTGCAAAATCTCGCAGCCAGAAACGCTTGACGTTCTCGTCGGAGGCACGTTGAATGGTAGACCTGCGGAAACTTGGATCCGTAAGCATTTTTCTTAGGGTGAGTATGTTGACACCCGGCATGTTCGCGATCGCCAGCATCGCATAACGAGCGACGTGATCCATTCGCTCACACCACTCGTCTTTGAAGAGTTGTTGCATGGAATCGATGAAATTCATGACAGTGCGAATTTTTAGGTGAGGTCGGGCCGGCTCGAATGGATTGAAACTCGGAATAAAGTACTGGTCTGACGTATCGAACAGCACGACATCCGTTGCTCTGTGTCGTGGAATCATCTCCAGCACGTCATCAATGAGGCTTCCGCTCGGATCAATCACTGCACATCCCATGCCGAGCTCTATCTCGTTGCGTATGAGAAGCTTCAGTAGGCTAGATTTACCACTGCCTGATTTACCGAGAATGTGCATGTGCTGTTGACGGTCAACCTGTTTGATGCCGAACGGTACAAAGTGTCCTCGGTAGTTCGTATGTCCGAAGATGGCAGAGTCTCTACATTCAGAGGGACGCGGGACGCTCATCGGAGGTGAGGCTTTACGCGAAAGCACCTGCGGACCATTAGGAAGAGTTTCTGCAGACGGAGGATTGAAGAACCCGGCAAGCTCATTCGAGGAGAGTCTGAACGGCCTGTCAAACGAACGTTGCTGCACCTTTCTCATCCAGGTCTTTCCCGTCTGCATTGGTGTAAGCACGAAGCCGTTCTCGTCGATTCTGTTGAACTGCTTAGCGGCAGTCGCGATGCGTTTAACGTTCTCCGAGAGCTGCGCCTCAATGCGTTGTTTCGTGTCGACGGAGGTTCCTGGGGCCAGATCTGCAAACGCGGAGATACGGATATTCACGGAGAAGAGAGGGCTCGAACATTTGGCTCGGATTCGGTCAAACGAGTCCTTAGTAAATCCATTTCTGAGCCATAAATAGGGATTTATCGAGTTGAGGAGCAGTGTCCGCTTTCGAGTCCACAGGAGCTTAAGTTGATTCCACCAGGTGTCTGTTAAGGGCTGCACGATAGCTTGAACCAAGAGGCGTTCACCGTTGGAGGCTTGCGAAAGGGCGGTTACGACGGGGGCGACTGAGGAGGTCAGGAATTCTCCGCTGTACTTGATCGGATAGACGTCAGGTCTGCCCAGGCTGAGATCCATGCCGACCACCATAGTGTTCTCGTCCATTTGCAAGGTGTGGTCGGCGACTTCCTCGATTTCACAGCCGTCCATCCATGCGTATACGCCCGTACAGAGCTGTTCGACGATCTCATCCGAGCCCACGAAGAATGGATGGACGATGTTGGAAGTGGAATAGAACTCGAGCGAGAACGGCTGCCGCATGCTTTGGGAGATGTCATCGAGCTGATGCTGAAAGAAACGAGCGTGATTCATGCTGCACGTCGTTTCGTAGAGCGCTGCAGCTGCCTTCTCGAGAGCGGATGCAATTCGTGGACGAGCACTGTGAATGCAGACTACGCGCATTTCGGCGTGTTCCCTTTATCTCGAAGGAATGTTGTTAGACTCAATTCAGCAGAATCATGCCGATGCTAAGCTGCGCAGAGAAGTGGATTTACAGGAGCTAACAGAATACTAGTGTAAAGTGCGAAATGCTGGAATATGGGATGCCTTTCCTAATGATTGTTAAACATAAAGTTAGTCAAAGTCGAAAGGCGTGGCCTTCGCCATCGTATCCCCTAACGGGGCTCCTTTGTCAGTTGAAGTGCAAGGATCAGATCCTGCTTCTCTACAGTATTTGGTCCAATACGCACTATCCTCTCTTTGAAAAGATCGCGCGCTGTCGCTCAAGCTGAGAAAAGTATTTCTTAGCAACCGGGCCGCTCTGATTCGGATCTCGTCGAACGAACACGTCGCGGGCGCCTACCTCAAAGTCTACATAGTGAAGAAGTTGCATCTTTAGGGTGAGGACCGCCTCGAGCACCTTCTCCCGACCGAAGCGCTCCGAGATAGATGTCACCTCCTCACCGGCCTGCACCTTAGTATCAACCGACGCGATGATCTGATCCAAAGACGCGACCGCGCGTTGAGCCATGCACACCCTCTTTAGCTCGGTTAGGGTAAACGCTCGAGCTGAGCTCGGCATCTCGGGCAACTCAGAGGTCACCTCAAGTTGAGGGAGCTTACGAATGGCGATTCGAGCCACGGCGTCATCTTTCAAGATACCAATAGCACCAAGAGCATCCTCGGTCGAGACGGTGCCACTGGCGCCAAGCGCTGATACCACCGCTTGATCGATATCAGGATCAAAGGCTTGAAGCTCGATAATTCGGCGGAAGAGCGTTGGCTGCATCGGCACAGTAGCCATCAGACCCGCTGAATCAAAGAGGTCAAACTTGTTAAGCTCAAGGCCTCGCCCTGCGATCAACTTCTCAAAAACGATTTGCTCGGGAGGACACAGGTCAACCGTGGAGCCCTTCGGCAGCTTCACCGTACGTCGGTGGAACTCCATGTACGTATCGAGGTCGAACTTGTAGCAGAAGCTTCGCTCGTCTGGTTGAATTCGGGTCGCGGTCAACGCGTCAAGCTCGACCTTCTGTCCAAAGTTCTTGCTCATCACCTCCCCATAGAATTTGCGGTCGTGGTAGACCGCTTTCCGAGAGGCTTCCGTGAACTTCGTTTCCTCTTTGAGGATGCTGGTAATTACGTTTCCAAGGAACTTCTCAGCCGTCGCGCCACTTCGCACCGCAAAGTCGATATCCGGCGATACGGGGCGAGACTCAGGGAGATAGAACGCCACGGCCAGCCCGCCTTTCAGGGACCAACGGGGAGCCGATTTGCCATTCGCGGCGTTATTAAAGGCTGGCACGAGGGTGTTCTCAAGAACATCAAGCACAGGATCGGGGATGAACCTATTTCCGTACTGAACAACTCGAGGCTCCAACATATCGCCAGCGATCTTCGCGGCCTCCCTCTGAGCGCGAGCTATCGCCTCACATACCCACATATTTAGGTTCTTTCGCGTAGCGGGAGCGACCTGAGCCGCTGGGAGTCCGAGCCTCTTGACCTCATCCTCACTGATGTTAAGGATTGAGGTCATTCCCCATACCCGAGCAAGAGGCTCAATCTGCGGAGCATCCTCACGATTCATCGGCTCAAGCTTCGCGAGACGCTCCTCGCGCTCAGCGGGCGTGGCGCCCGGGCGGACCGCCAAACGAGAGGCGATAACCGCCGTAGGAGCGTCGACACGGACCACTACAACAGGCTGCGCGGGAAGAATGCGTTGGAACGCCTCGACGGTTGGCGCGATCTCGGTTCCTCGACCAATGATAACAGCGACTCCTTTAGAGTCCGGATTCTTCAAAATTCGGTCCACCAATGGCTTTGAGCGAAATCCGATATAGCCGGTGTACTTGTGGTCACTCCATACGATACCACGTTGTGAAAGCGCGTCACGTCCTCGCTCGTCCGGAATACGGCCCCAGGGACGATCTCCTTCGACATCATCATCACGACGTGGACGGGGTATCAGACGCTCCGAGGACTCAATCCCCATATCAGCGAGAAAGTTAAGGAGAGTGGTCTTTCCCGATCCTGAAAGTCCGGCGACGAGCACGATAGGCGCTCGGGAGCCCATCTCGATCTGCCTCAGATACTTATCTCGTCCATCAGTATGCGGAAGCGACGTAGACAGATCGGTCTCCATACGCTCTTTTATTTGTGCGTCTGGGTGAGCAGGCGGAGTAGGCGAAGGCAGTTGAGGCTGGACAGACTTTAATTCGCTCTGAGTCATTACTAGTTCTCCAAAATCACCAGGCCGTCGAACACCGAGCACACCCGTGAAAGATGTCGGCAAACAGCCTACCGATTTTCGGAGCCCTAATCAGCAGCCCCGGCGAGCATTTAATCAACTCCTAGCAAACGTCTTATGATTTTTGGTATACCCATAGCACTGTATGTGTTGCGCTGAAGTCGCATCGCCCCGCATTAAATCGAATAATTCGCTCTTAGATTCGGTTGGGTAACCCGTTATGACACCTCCTCGTTTCACCTACGCTCAGATAAGCGACTCTCACCTCCTCTCTGACCGTCATGGGATATTTCGAGGGGTACAAGTCTACGAAACGATGAAGAGAGCGCTCGATTTCATCAAGCGTTACCAGGATGAACTACAATTCGTTATCCATACTGGGGACATCGTGCACAAAGAGGAGACAAACGCCTATCCACTTGTGGCAGAGCTCTATCGAGGGATTTCGGTTCCCTGCTACTTCGTTCGTGGGAATTACGACGACACCCCTCTCATGGAGAAACACCTCCCGTACGGTGCGCGAGACACGCGGCTCTCCGACGACCGCTCTACGTATGCCTTCTCCATGGGTGAGGAGAGGTTCGTCGTACTAGACTCCGACAAGGATACCCCTGATTGGTGCGGGCGGATTGAGCCAGCGGAGCTTGGGTTTCTTCAGAACGAGATCGCCCGCCAGCCTCAGCATCTCACGGTTTTTGTCCACTATCCTCCGTTCTCAGCGGTTTCTCCGTGGGCTGATAGACAGATGGTGCTCACAAACGGGGAGGAGTTCCATCGCCTCGTCAGCGCTACGGGAAGCACCAAACTTCGAGGCGTTTTCCACGGTCATATACACCGTTTCTTCTCGTGCTCGTACGACGGAGTACTATACGCCGCGGGGCCGAGCACCAGTTCACGCTTCGCCATCCGTCCGAAACAGGAGCAGATTGAGATGGATGTATTCCACGGCCCCTCTTTCAACCTCATTACCTATGAGGGAGGGCGCACGACGGTGAGAGAATTTATCGTGTAAGACGCACTCCTTCACCGATAGCATGTAGCAAAACCCTCGGTGGACTCATTGACGAACGCTACGTCTTCCCCAATAACAAATGAATCGTTCTCATTCGCGAGAGGTACGCCTCCTTTTCTTTCTCGAAGTCGACCGCAGGCCGCATACGCTTAAATACCTCTCCGATGATCGGGAGGTACTTCTCACCGTGCCCCTCGGTGTACTCAAGCTCCAAGCGACGACGCATCAGGTCCTCAAGGCTCTCAACCTGTTCGGTATCGAGCGCGATCATCGTCTCAAGTTCGACTAACTTCTCTGGCGGAGCATCGACAAATTCAAGATAGTTGTCACCGAGTCGCTTGCCGTAGCGGCTAAGGAGTCGGTTCTGCGATTCGATAGAGACACCGTGGGTAGCGAGGTAGCGTAGGAGCCCCTCACACTCAACGTCTGTAGCGCTTCCAGGAAGCTTTTTGAGGTCGATGCGGCTCTTTAGCGCGTCTACGGAAAGAGGCTTGCCCAGGATCTGAGCGGCTTCTTTCACACCCTCAAGCGCGGTCCACGATGCTGTCGTGTATTTTCCGCCAAGAAGTGTAAGCACGCCGTTCACGTGGGTCCAGATATGCTTTCGTGAGAGAACCGTTGAGTTCGCGTCTTTGCCACGAATGGGCAACGTTCTAATACCCGCAAAGGCATAGCAAGCGCTCTGGCGGTTAAGCCCTGCATCGGGGATATCCTTCTCAAGACGTCCGAAGATCTCATCCATCTCATCCTTAGATGGAAGTGGGTCAAGGTCAACACTGGCCACCTCTCGCTCTGTCGTTCCAACCATCGTGCCGGCCTGATGCGGCCATACGAAGTAATAACGGGCCTTTCCAGGCATCGGAAGAAAGAGACTCGGGCCCGTCCACGGCTTATTAAAGATAATGTGAGAGCCACGGCTGAACTTAAGGGGTCGAGGTTCGGCTCCAAGAGTGTTTGCCAACGTCGACGCCCACGGCCCGGTACAATTCACCACCAATCGAGCTTTGAGTTTGACCTCTTTGCCGGTCTTGATATCGACCGCGGCTATCTCTGAGATACCGGATTCGTTTCGGGTCATCGACCTTACTTCACAGTAATTGAGACAATCCGCTCCATAGCGGCGGGCCCCAATCACGTTGTCGATAACGAGACGAGCGTCGCTCATGATTCCATCCGTGTAGACGAAGCACCCCATGAGGTCCTCTCGACCACTATGAAACCCTGGAAAGGTGAGCTTCGAACGAGGGATCCAACGGTGGCGACGGTTACCCATTTTAACCATGAGATCGTAAAGGAAGAGTCCGATGCCGAGCTTGAGCTTGAAGAACCACGCCCCTCTCGGCACGGGGATTAAGAACTCCCCGGGCTTCACAAGATTACCCACGTGCTCGAACATCTCCTCGCGCGCTTTAATCCCCTCGAACACCTGCTCGAAGTCGAGAAGTTCGAGGTAGCGAAGACCACCGTGCGCCATCTTAGAGCTTCGGCTCGAAGTGGCGGCGGCGTAATCGTTCTTCTCAAGAAGGGCTGTCTTAAACCCATATCCAGCGGCGAGTCGAGCAACCGCCGCCCCGTGAATACCGCCGCCGACAACCACCATGTCGTAAACATCGGCGTTCGTCATCGAGGAGAGGACGGCCGATCGAGAGACCGAATCAGCGGTTCGTTTAAGATTGGAAGAGCTCGTTTCTACACACACTGCGCTGCTCATGGATCACTCACGATTTTCATACACTGGTAACTTATCGCCGCACGATCTTACCCAATCCCCACCTTTAAGTCAGGTCCTCGGGGCGGCGCATTGTTAACGCTTTGTTAATTTAGCGTGTTTGTCTGGCCCCGCCGGGGGCTCACAGAATATTAACAGCATCTCCAATGCAAAAGGTTTGGGGTCTTGCTACCTTTCCCCAAGTTACGACCTTTTTAGGAGTATCAAGTGTCCAACGAAAGAACAACAGAAGCAGACAAGCTCAAACTCCAAGCGGCGGACGTACCTGGACTCAACACCGGCTTCTGCCCAACCGGATCCCTTCGGTCAGTGAAATTCGATAGCCTGGCCACAAATTTCGTGG
Source organism: Bdellovibrionota bacterium (assembly GCA_044337105.1). GTDB lineage: Bacteria > Bdellovibrionota_C > UBA2361 > UBA2361 > OMII01 > OMII01. The sequence continues at coordinate 29,354 of JBIIOE010000014.1, forward strand.
GAGAACTTAACCCAGATCAGCGCAAGGAGTTCCATTCAAGGATCGCTATGGTGGGCTACGGAGCGTATGGAGAAGCTCTTCATCGCCGGCTCGCTGATAATTTCGACATCCTTCCGTGGGCTCGTAAATCTCCGACCCAGCTAGACAATGACATGGTCACTACCGACCTCGCCGCGGCGCTCGATGGCCGCGGTATCATCATGTTGGCCGTTCCATCCAACGCCTTTCCGAGCGTGCTCTCGCAAATTAAACCTCACAAAGAGAGCGTTGTTATAAGTTTCGCCAAAGGACTCATCGTTCCTGATTGGGATCCTCTCAAATCCGAGCAATCACTGCGCGAAGGCCCTCCGGAGGGCGCACGCGCTCTCACGCCGCTTGAGTACATTCGACAGCACCCACAGTGGAGGGAGGTTAAGGACAACCTCGTGTTCGTCGGCGGGCCAGGATTCGCGAAAGATGTTAAGGATGGAGCCTACCTTGGCCTTACCTTGGGCGGAGCGAATCAACGCAGTCCACACGGCACGGATGCGGTCGCTAAGGCCTTCTTCGTGTTCAGCGGCATGAGCGGGGACAAGAACCTCGAGGTCTATAACGATCCGACCGCTCTTGAGCTCGCAGCTTCCATGAAGAACGTTGCGGCCTTCGCGGGAGGGATCGTCCTTGGCATCTTACAAAAAAATGGAGCGCTCCAGGTTGGCTCCGATGGTCTCTCCCGCATCACGAAACGAGTAGAGATAAGCCATGGAGAGCACACAGCTAGCCTCGATAGTAATACCCTCCATCGCCTCGTACACTTCGCAAGTCGGGAGATCGTTAACATTGTTAAATCCGAGGGTGGTGGAAAAGGCGGTCAGCTCATGATGGCTGGAAACCACGACCTTAATCTCACCGTGAACAGCCTTACCAGCCGGAATGTGCAAGCCGGTATGCGGTTGGCGATGGGTGAGGACATCTACGATATTTTGACGAAACCTGATGCTAAGGGACATCTCCTTACCGCTGAGGGTGTATTCGCGGCTCACGCGATGGCGCGCAGAATACAAAACAAAACGATGAGCGAGGCGTATGCGCCTCTCGTATTCGCGGTTCGCAACATCTTGATGAATCTGAGCACCCCCGAGAGTATCATGGCGCACTACTTCTCTCAGACGAAACAGTGGACCGAGAGTGACGCGCAGCGATTACTCAACGGCCAATCGAAGCCTCTCGGTCTCAGGGTTCATGGCGAGTTTGGATGTCCAAGTTCCATCAACTAAGGACCTTGTATTCGGATTGAAAGAGCATGAGTGTTGAGATCGGCTTTGACAAATTCTGTGAGATAGCTGACACGGTCAGCGCCATATCCTGTGAAGTGGTGAACCGTACCTTCCGAAGTGCGAGCTTGCGAAGTCGAAAGAAACACGATCGCTCGCTGGTGTCCGAGGCGGATGAAGCCATCGAGCGAGAAGTAGAGGCTGTGATTCGCGACGCTTTTCCCAGCCACGGGATACTCGGTGAGGAGTTCAGCAATCAGTGGCCGCAGGAAGAGTATGTGTGGACCATCGATCCTATCGATGGAACGACTCCCTTCGTATTCGGTGTGCCTATGTTCGGCACACTTGTCGGTCTTGTGCGGCGAGGGGAGCCTTGCTTTGGAGCAATCTGCTTGCCTACCTGGAAGCAAACACTCGTTGGCGATTGCCACACAGCATTCTGCAATGGAGAGGTAATTTCCGTTGATGGAGGATCCTGTCTCGAGGATGCCGTACTGTTGACCTCTGACCTGACCGAACTAATCCATGTCCCTCAGCGTAAAGGATTTGAAAGTTTGGTCGAGCAGGTATACATCGCGCGGACATGGGGAGACTGTTTCGGCTATGCCATGGTCGCTCGTGGAGAGGCGTCTATCATGATGGATGCGGGGCTCAACGCATGGGATATCGCACCGCTCGTTCCGATCCTTTGTGGAGCGGGCGCTAAAGTCACGGACTTTGAGGGGAATCCGGTAACGGATGGAAGTGGTCGCTTCAGTACTTCGTGTCTAGCGGCTTCGCCGGCTCTTCACGCAGAGGTTGTTCGCAGGCTTCGCTTAAGTGAGTAAGTTGTCTCCTTGTCATCGAGCGAGGAGATCGCTCATCAAAGACTAACCGGATGGCAATCTCTGTTTTACACACAGCTGCTATTGTCCATAGGTTAGGCCGCAAACACGGATATCCGAGCGATTAGAGTATGACGCCGCCACCAGCGCGAAGTAGCAAACGGTCACGGGAGGGTAGCTTTTCGGGAGCGTCCCCAGCGTGCTCTGGAGGATCGCAGGAGGCTCCATGGCGTAAGGTCGTCCGATCATGGAAGACGCCTGTCGAGGCCAGTAGGTGGTTTAGCGCGCGAGATATCGACGATCTAAAAGCGTCCGATGCCGCCTGGCTACGGAGTAAGGAGTCGGATTGCAAGCTCAAAGCTCATGAGGCAGGTGCCGGAAGATCGCTCTACAGGGCGATTGTGTCAGATGCTCGCTTCTGCGGGGATTTCCGAAAGTTCCAGGTGTGGTTACAGCCTTGGCGCGACTTCAGTTTCGTAGTGTCGATGTGGCAACGGCCCGATGATGCCATTGCGTGGGCCAAAGCACATGAACTGCCGGCGCGTAAACTCGTCGATACTCGGTGGCTTCGTAAGGTTCCGGTTCTGGCCGACAGGGAGGGGTTCAAAGGGCTTTATTCGGCGATATGCGACGACCCACGTTTCGTGGGAGATTTCGCCAAATTTTCTAGTTGGTTTAAGAGGGGTAGTAGTGACTCTGCCGTGGTTTCGAGCTGGCAGAGCAGAGAAGATGTCCTGACATGGGCAGTCAGGAACGGAGTAGATCTACGGTGTCTGTCAGATGAGACAGCCTTTCGCAGTGCGCGTCGCCGAATACATCGAGCGATACTGAATGACTCGCGATTCTCAGGAAGTTACAAGAAGTTCAAAGCGTGGCTGGATATTCGAGCAGACCTTAATCCTGTTGTAAGTTCTTGGTCGGACCAAGCCGATGCAGTGAACTGGGGAGAGCTAAATGGGCTAAGTCCAGAGGATCTAGGCTCTCCAGAGACGCTAACGGGGAAAGGTTTAGTTCATATAGTCGAAGGAGTACTAAGTGACCCGCGTTTCGGGGGTGATTTCAGCACTTTCCGCAAATGGCTGAGAGTCAACAGTAGCAGTGCTGCGCTAGTACGCAGTTGGAAAAGCAAGCAAGATGCTCTCGATTGGGCTGCCTCGGCGGGGGTGTCATGGGAATTCCTCAATGCGACAGTGCTCCCGCTGGGCCAGGCCCTGGAGGGTGTTCGAAAGGCAATTCTTGAGGATCCACGCTTCAAAGGCGAGATAGCGCAGTTTAGGATATGGTTGTGCCTTGAGCCTGATTTTCATTCTCTAGTGAGGGGTTGGGTTGCTCCCAAGGATGCCCTAGCGTGGGCCAGTAGCAGGGGTGTTTCGGAGTCGAATCTTGTTCGGCGTTCTTGGCTGATCAGTACGAGTGTACTTCCGCCCACTCAGGGTGGTATTGGAGAGTCGCTCGAGGGCCTAGTAAAAGCTATTTGCATCGATCCCCGCTTCGACGGAGACTTTTCGAAGTTTCGTAAGTGGTTGGGCTTAACTAACTGGCGGACGGTGATACAGAGCTGGAAAACGCCTCGAGATGCTCATTTGTGGGCGGCTGCGCGAGGGATGTCATGGGCTACTATCGCTGATGTAAAGAGCACGCCACGTAATTCCGCAGAAGGTACGGAGCTGGTTGCGCTCACACAAGCGATTGTGAGCGATCCACGATTTATTGAGGGTTTGCCGGAATTCTTGAGGTGGCTCGACGGATCTGAATAAATGTGGCTCATCGACGGATCTAGTGGATGGCAGTGAGGATAGGAATGAAGTAAGTCCTCGTTTGGACAAACAACACTCACGCCTCGGCAAGCATCGTAACCATTCGATTGAGGGCCTTGATAGCGTTCAGTTGCTTACTGCCCAGCCCTTTGCGGGCAACCTTGCGGTTCGACAGGGGGCTGCATAGCTGAGTGTTGACATAGTTCATGTCGATACATCGGTCCAAGAATGAAAACGAGTGTTCCCCGGAGATCACGTGACCTACCATGGTGTCATCCGCCAATTCCATGTCTAGGGTAATCAATGGGACTTTGAAACGTTCGAGAGGGATACCTCCTGCGAGAAACTCGTCGATTTCGACGGAGCAGCGTGTGGTAGAGCCCTTGGTGCCTACCAGCCCGTGCTTTACATATCTCCGCTTCGCGAGCGTCCCGTCGGTGGCACTTCTCTCGAGGTCTTTAAATTCCTTCGCGGAGAGAGCGATAGGAGTCGGTAGGATATTGCGTGATATCTTTGAATCCCTTTGGCACATCTTAGGAGCTTTGAATTCAAGCTCGTACGACTTTTTGCCTGAAGCGTTCTCGATGGCACGGATTCGCGCAACGGAGAATTCGTCTGCATAGCTCACCCATTTATGAACCTGGTAGCGCTCGAGGAGCTCGGGTATGCATGCCTGAGGAAGATAGCTTTGCACTATCAGAGAGGGCTTTTGATCTCCGACGATACTCTTGAGAAGCGACGCCGGTACGAAGAATCTTAATTCGGTTTCAACGTGGGGCTTGCGAATCTTCTCACGAAAATGCTGGGGTGCACGAGCGACATTGAGGTCAACTACGGTAACGAAGGAACTCTCCTCTACAGGTTGTCGTTGCACTGGTAAGGAAGGGTCGTGCCGGCGCATTTGGCGGTTAACCATGATTGAAGTGATCTCCTGGTCGAAGCATAGCGTGTGATAACGTTCGAAGCTTCGTTTTTACGGTTAGGAGACTGCGAGAAAACTGTGAAGGAGCGGATAGCATTGCCGAGCTCGGGAAGCATCCTAGAGATTTCGATGACTGCTTCTCTGTTAGATTTTGATGAGGAGTGCGCAAGCTTCTAGCCGTCTTCTGTCGAGGCAACTACGATGCTTCGGGGACGTGGTGATACGTATCACCCACAACACTACGCCCTTTATCCAGTAGTGACGGGAGTAGATGGTGACAACGCGCACTCAACCTAAACGTCGAGCGGGCCGGAAACGAAAAGATCCATTTATCGTAAGTGCCATTTCCGACGAAGTCTTCAACCGTGACCTGAGTTGGCTCGAATTTAATCGGCGTGTACTGCATCAGGTCGGAGAGCAGAGCCACCCGCTTCTCGAACGGATTAAATTCGCCACGATATTTCTCTCTAATCTCGACGAATTCTTTATGAATCGTGTCGGTGGGCTCAAGCACAAATTGAGCGCAGGGATCAATCGCTCAGGTTCCTTTGTAGGCTCTGTTTCTGAGCATCTGATCCTGGTGAGGAAGAGGGTGGCCGAGATGCTGACGCTGCTCTCAAAGGTTTGCCATGACGAGATTCTGCCGTCTCTCAGAGACAGCGGGGTATACCTGCTCGAGTGGCACGAACTAACGAGCGAAGAGCGACAGCAGGCGACTGCGTTTTTTCTAACACGGGTCTTCCCGGTTTTGACGCCGCAAGCTGTTGATCCCGGACATCCGTTCCCCTTTATATCTAACCTGTCTCTATCGCTTGGAGTTGAGCTTGCGAATCCGATAAGTGACGAAACTCTTTTCGCACGAGTGAAGGTACCCAGTGTGCTACCGCAACTTTTGAGGTTGGAGTGCTCTGAGATGGGTAGGGTCATCCGACTCGTAAGTCTCAACTCGATTATCGAGAACAACCTGGGCAGCCTCTTTCCGGGGATGATCATTAAAAGCGTCATGCCGTTTCGTGTGACTCGAAACGCAGACATCGATCTCGATGAGGAAGAGGCGGATGACATCGTTCAGCTCATCAAGCAGGAGTTGTGGGAGCGCAAATTCGCGCAGATCATTCGCCTGGAGCATGGGGTATGCGGAAACCGCATGATGCTCGATTTCCTGATGCAAGAGATGGAGGTGGATGAGGATGACGTTTACGAGTCGACCACTGCGATCAATCACATGGCCCTCAGGGAGCTGGCCGAACTGAATCTGCCCGAGATGAAGGCCGAGCCGTGGATGCCGCTCGTTAATCCGCAACTCGCAGACGAAGACGCAAATATCTTTTCTATCATCCGAGGTTCTGATGTTCTCGTTCATCACCCGTACGAGGCTTTTTCGTCGAGCGTGGAGCGCTTTCTGCGTTCCGCCGTTGACGATCCGAAAGTGCTAGCTATCAAGATGACCCTCTATCGGACAGGAGATAGTAGCCCTCTGGTGCCGCTCCTCATTCGTGCGGCAGAGCAAGACAAGCAGGTCGTATGCTTGATTGAGGTGAAGGCGCACTTTGACGAGGCTCGCAATATTCGCTTGGGGCAGCTTCTGGAGGAGGCTGGCGTGCATGTGATGTATGGCATGGTTGGGCTAAAGACCCATGCGAAGGTTATCCTGGTGGTCAGGCAGGAATCGGAAGCTATCAAGTGCTACGCGCACATCGGAACTGGAAACTACAACGGAACAACAGCACGTTATTATACGGACTTTGGTTTGTTCACGTCGAACCAGGAGATATGCCAGGATCTGGTTGAGCTGTTTCATTATCTTACAGGGCGCTCTCTCAAGACCAACTACTCGCGTCTGCTGGTTGCGCCGTCCGGCTTGAAGGATACCTTGTTCAAGATGATAGAGCGCGAGATACGGAATCATGAAATGGGCCTCCCGGCGCACATTGTGATCAAGATAAATGGTCTCGAAGATACGATGATGTGTCGCGCTTTACAGCATGCGGCGCGAAAGGGCGTAACTGTTGATCTTCTTGTGCGGGGTATCTGCTGTGTAAGACCGATAGTCGACGGTGACCGTTTAACGCCGCGCGTTCTTTCGATAGTATCGCGATTTCTAGAGCACTCCCGGGTTTTCTATTTCCGAAACGGAGAGAAAGACCCTCTCGAGGGCGAGATGTTCATCAGTTCGGCGGACTTAATGTATCGAAATCTGCATAGGCGCGTGGAGATAGCTGTTCCGCTACTGGACCCAGGGGTACGTGCAAAATGCTGGGAGACGTTGCAAGTGATGATGAGCGACGCTGTCACAGCGTGGCAGCTCCAGCCGGATGGGACGTACGTAGTGCGCACATCAACGATGAGTGGTCACAAGCAAGGCTCACAAGAGGAACTGATGCGCATGTATCGGGAGAGAGGGCGAGCGGTCGGAGCCGATGGGATAGTTTCCGAGTAGGAGTATCGCAGCGATCACGATACACTGACGACAGATTGCAGGGTCAGGTAACGACTACTTTTCTTTTCAAGCAGCTCTCAAGTAGCTCTCTTCTGCGTTCCACTCCCCATCGCTCGACGAGTAGCGGGCCTTGGCCGATAAGCTTGAGGGTGATTGTAGTCTTGGTCTTTCGTAGAGCTAGCTCCTTCACGCGTCTCAAGTGTTCCTTGTCGAGCTCCTCGACAATCCGCAAGATACCGGCCAAAACAGCGGCACTGCCACGCTGTTTAGCGTCGAGAGATTGCCATTGAGGATGGTCGGGTGAGGGCAAGCTGCCCGTATGGTAGCGTACAACGGCTGAGATCAGCGCTTTGTGCTCCTTCCGTAGTCCCATGAAGGTTGAGTGTTCGATTATGTAGCTCGAATGCTTGTGGTGGTCCGCGCTGTTCACGAAGTAGCCGATGTCATGTACCAACGCGCTGATTTCGAGCAGTAGTCGGTGTTGTAGGTCCAATTTGTGGAGGGTCTGAGTTTGATCGAAGATCTGCAAGCTCAGTTTCGCCACATGTTTAGCGTGTTGCTCATCAAATTGGAACTGCCGGCCGAGCCGCAGCGCCGAGACGATCATCTGCTCGCGGTGATGTTCAAGCGGCGCCTCACGAGAGTGCTCGAGGTTCCGTTCGAACATGTCCACGAGGATACCTTCCCGGAGGCCAACATGAGGGATCTTCAAAACCGGTGCTCCGGCCTCTTGAAGTATGCCGAGGAGTAACGCGGTTGCAGGTACGATAACGTCGGCTCTGTCCGGCCGCAGGTTAAGTTGCTCTATTCGTTCGCGTACCGACTTGCTCTGAACGATATCCATTATCTCTTGTAGCTCGGATAGGCGTATGCGCTCGCGCGATGTCTCTCCTAGGAGGCTTTTTCGGAGATCCCCTAAGGTTTCCACGTTGCCTCCTGTGCCTATGGCGCATCCGATCTTCGCTGAACCGATACGTCGCTTGAGCTGGCGACGTATGCCTTGGCCGTACTGTCGAATAAGCCGTTTGAGAACTCTCTCCGGCTGTTTACGTCCTCGAAGCATCTCCAGGAGCCTCACAGTTCCCATCGGAACGCTATCTGCAAACAGAAGTTTGCCTCGATGTAGTAGGGAAAGCTCGACACTGCCCCCGCCAATATCCACGAGGAGGTTGGTGCCGACTTTGATATTCATAACTGAGGAGACCGCTTGATTGATGAGGCGGGCCTCTTCATCGCCGGAGATGATTTCAATACGGATCCCGGTCGCGCGCGCAACTCGCTCGATGAAAACGTGCCCGTTGGAGGCGTCTCGCATCGCGCTGGTTGCTACCGCTCGCACGGTCTTGACCTTGTGTTTGCGGAGAATCTTCTCGAATATCAAAAAAGCTGCCACCCCTTGGTCCATCAACGCGGGGGTGATTCGGCGAGTTCTAAAAACGTCCTTACCTAGTCGGACTGGCTCGCGATCGGTAGCAAGGATTTCGAATCTTCCATCTGGTGAGAAGCGGCCCACTGCAAGTCTCATTGCGTTTGAGCCGATATCTATGGCGCCGAAGGTGATCATGTAGCTATTTGTCTAATTTTCGTGAGAGCCCAGTCATTATTCTGAGTGACCCAGTACGTCGAAGTAGAGGCGAGTAACTCACGATTCGCAGGTGTGAGAGAAAAAGCCGGCGAGGCTCCGTATTCAGCAGGATTCCCGCTGTTCACGTGGAAGGCGCTGCTGAGAGCGGCCATCCCCTCGCAGTGTCCGCCTTTCATGGCGGCGTTTTGCTGTTCGAGCCACGGCATGGCACCAGGGGTTGGAGCGCAATCGTTGCTCTGCCATCGCACGCAGACACGTTCTCCGAAGAGTTGAACGAGGTCGTTCGGCGTGAGTTTAGAGGATGAATAGCCATCGCCGCACCAGTTTGGGAAGCTGAAGCCGCTCGGTTTGGGCCGAAACCCACTATCGACGAGGGGTTTCCCCTCGGCCGGGTTCTTTGTGACGATCGAACCGGCAATGACAATGCTCCAGACGAGGGAGCGCAGTCGAGTTGTGGTCGTAGCTGCTTTCGTGAACATAGGAGTGGTTTCTCTTAAACTAGGTACATAATGGTGCCTTATGAACAACCATTCAAGATATGAAGTTTTGCTTCGTATGCGCAGGAATGCGAATATCTTCACAGCGAAGCGTGAGGTACAGCTCAGGAGGAGAAAGTGAAACATATTCGGACGGCAATCGTTGGGTTCGGTCTATCGGGCAAGGTATTTCATGCGCGTGTGCTGCAATCGCTGCCGGAGTTCTTGGTCACGTCAGTGATCACCTCTCGCAAGGAGGAGGTGGCGCAGGAGCTGCCGCAGGCCAAGGTTGTGTCCTCAGTAGACGAAGTGCTTCGTGACGAATCGGTGGATTTGGTGGTCGTAGCCACTCCAAATCGGGAGCACGCGGCGATCGCAATCCAAGCTCTCGAGGCGGGTAAGCACGTCGTTGTCGAGAAGCCTTTCGCCGTCTCCTCTCGTGAAGCGCACGCTGTGGTGGAGTGCGCCAGACGTAGCGGAGGTGTGCTTTCAGTCTTCCACAATCGACGTTGGGATAACGGATTTCTCACACTCAAGCGCGTGTTGGCACAGGAGGCGTTGGGGACATTGTTCCAATACGAGGCACGCTTTGATCGTTTTCGTCCGGAGGTCAACGCCAGCCGCTGGCGTGAGCGCCCAGAAGAGGGCTCGGGAATTCTCTACGATCTCGGCTCACACCTTATTGATCAGGCGTATCATCTGTTCGGTAAGCCGCACAGTGTGTATTGCGACATGCACGCACAGCGATCTGGTGCCGCCGCGGATGACTACTTCGTCATAATGTTCGATTACGGGTCGCTCCAAGTGACTTTGCGCGCCGGTAGCGTTGTCGGAATTCCGGGAGCCGTACTGCAAGCGCACGGAGAGCGTGGGAGCTTCATCAAGAGGAACCTCGATCCTCAGGAAGAGGCGCTCAAAGCTGGCCTCACTCCTGAGCGGATTGCAGGACGATGGGGCATCGACGGTGATCACGCGGAGCTGTATCTGTCGGATGCTGGTGGAGAGATGAAGCTTGTCGAATGTGAAACGGTGCCGGGGGTATACCACGACTTTTATAGGGGGGTCTTTAAGGCTATAACGGAAGGATGTACGCCTCCGGTGCCTGCAGAGGATGCTTTGCGGGTGATCGAGCTGATTGAGGTATGTGCGCAGAGTAGCAGGGAAGGGCGTAGGATCGTGCTCTGAGTAGTGCATACATGTTTGCCGCGTCTGTAGCCTGCTAAGAAGCTTCAGGGAAAATTGAGTGGCAGAACACGACCGTATGCGGAGAAAAACAATGAGCTTTTTCGAGAAAACAAGGGGTTATGGAGGCGCAGAGCTTGTTGCCGCTGACTCGGTTTGACTGCGGGTTCAGCATAGTTGCTTAGCGCTGAGGATGAGCTACCCTTGACCTGCTCGATAGGAGAGTAGTGGTCTCAATAAAGAGATGTAGTGAGGAATTAGCGATATGACCCGACAAGCCAAGGCCACCACCGAACGTATACTAGATAAAACAGATATAACCGAGGGCATGAAATTCTATGCTGATATGAGTAGCACCATAAGTCTGTGGGCAGGGATTAACGGTCTTGCGAACTACCCTTTGGCGAAAGCTGATGGCAATGACGTTGGTCCCATAGCTCGTGCACTTGATGCTATCGGGGTCACGCCTAAAACGGTCTATCCGGGAAAGGCCGATCTCAATTTCTTCATTGAAGCCGCGTACTTTCGAGAGGCTACTCGGTGCGTTCTGGTTCAGGGAGACTCTGAGGCGTATCACGGTAAGGTCGGTCGCAACCAGCTAAGAAGCATGCTCACATGCTTGCGGGATTGGTCGAGCCGATTTGCTGAGAAAATCAACGCGATCAGTGTCGACGATGCGTTTCGCACATCTTCGGCGCGCCTAGGCCATTTGCGAGTCTTATCTGAGGGGCACCTGAAATGCGAAGAGATGGAGAAGTTGTACTGCAGCTTATTGGGTGAGCGGACACTCATCAGCTCGACTGCTCTGAGTAATACAGGTGCCATGTGGAACCGAGCGCATGGTGCATTAGTTGTAAGTTTGCATGCATTTTGTGATTCTCAACGATTGCTTCTTGCGAATGTGAATGATTCGGAGCGCATGAGGCAGGTGCGGGCATCTGCGATAGCGCTCGTTGAGGCGGCGCGTAATAACCTAGAAACTGCCCATTTAACAGCTCCGGTGCTCTCACCCCTTTATACGCTTGGGAGCGCTGATGCACTGAGGTTGGCTGCTATCCTGGACACGGTAAGTAGGGCAAGTCAGCCTGATGCTCAAGCGTCAGAGGATCAGAGCAATCCCGCTAGTCTGATAGTGACATTCGCATCAGAGCTCAGCAGGGCCGATGCGGACTTAGCGGGTATTCTGACTGAATGTAGGGGCCTCGTGGCCGCAGCAAAGGCTCAGAAGCAGAGCAAGGGCTGAAGGGGACCCTTTGCCTCGCTTCGCTAGACATTTGCTGGGCGCTTCTCCTTTGATACTTGAACTGGCTCCTGTTCTTCGTAAGGCTACTTAGGCACCTGCCATGTTTAACCACGACGATGGCCTTGATAAGCGAAACTCTTCGGGTAAGACGCCCCCTGATTTATCGCCTCAGGGCCCGTTTCGTATGCCGGCCCCTGGCTCTAAGCGTCGCTTGTGGGGGGAGTTACGGGTAGTCAGTGCTGAGGAGTTTACAGGTAGTCAGGATAAGCTTCAGGCGCTCAACGATAGCTTAGCTCAGGCATGGAGCAGGTCGAACTCAGTATGCTGGATTCTTGCCCGAGTGAGGTGTGAGATTCTGAAGCTGTCCCCTGCGCAGTACAGTGAGGCTCACTGCTATCTGAAGGCCTTAACGCTTACTGCACTCGAAACTTCTCACCCTTCGAATCGGGTGCGCTTTAATCCTCAGACTATCCATCTCTTGCTCAAGGGGTGGGAAAAGCTCGCCGCGCAGTACGAGGATAGCAACGCTCAAGTCACTGCGATGCTCAGAGAGGCGCGGAGGGAGCTGCTACTCGCCATCACTCGTAAATACGGTCGCTCTGTATATGGTGTACTCGCGCGGTGGCGCTATGAGGTCGGTCCGAGGGAGTTCGATAGCTGTTCAGGCTTTTCCCACAAGGCTATGTGGCAACGCTGGAACAAGGGTCTGATCTTCGATTTCGCTACGCTGCTGAAGATCGGTCGGAGTTTGAAATTTATAAACTCGGGCGAGACGCCGCCACACCTCTGGAGAAACGAGCGCGTTAAGGAGCTCGAGGCTGCCTGGATGTCAGACTCTAAGAAGCTGGGCCGTCCCAAACCAGTCTTCGAGCTGTACAAAATTGTAGAGGCGAGCGGTCTCAGAGTTGATAGGCGAATTTTATGTCGCAATCTGGACATCAAGCTGGGGTCGGTTGTGGTGGCTGCCTTGTATCGATTTGAGGTCGTGCCGTGGAGAAAGATAGATCCCCTCTTTCGCTACTTACAGGCTCAGGGCTTCATGACGAGTCCGCAGTATCGTAGAAGCAAGACAAAGTGGATCGAGAGTTACAACAGCCGACCGGAGTCATTTGAGGGTCGTCTACGCGCCATCCGAGACGAGCGTGGCCTCACGAACGCACAGCTTGCGGATGCTCTGGGTTTGAAGCGAAGTGGTCTCACCAAGCCGAGCGTGCCTGTGTTCAAGGCAATTGCGTACGGTGAAAGCAACAAGCATGCACCCCATGGAGTGTTGGCGCATCTGGTCGGGCGCACTGATAAAGAGGTGGACCAGCTTCTCGAGCACAAGCGTCAAGAGATCCTCGCGCAGTGGCGTAGGCAAGGGAGCAAACTCGACTCCCCTATCGCGGTGGAGCGTGAGCTGTGGTGCCTCGACTATTCAGATCTTTCCTGTGCCAAGGAGGAGCTTCAAAGCCTCGAATGGGGCGGAAAATCTCCGCTTAGCTCGGCATCAGTCATGGCTGAGATCCGTGAGAAGGGGGAGGCGCGGGCGAAGGGGGCACTCAAGCAACTGCTTTCCCGGCGCGATCTGAGTACGGTCCGGAGTGCCATATCCAATCTGGTGCCTCATGGGGAGCTCGCTCCGCAGGCACGCAGGTTAGAGACCTCCGTACCTGTGCTTAAAAACATCATGAGTGGTGTCGAGGTTCCAACGTATCCGAAGCTCGTGGGTTTTTTGGCGGCAGTAGGTCGTAAGCCCTCGTTAGCTCTCGAAGTCGATTGGAGAGATCAGTTCGCTCGACATCTGATCAGTGAAAATCGTAATGATTTAGAGCGAGTGTTGGATGCATACGTAGCAGAGCGCAGTGACTCGCGAAGCTCGCTGCTGAAAGAGATACAAGTGCCATCTTGGAAAGGGGCTCGTCTCCTCAATTGGATCAGCGAGGCTGCGCTTGTAGAGTCTCAGGCTCTCGCAACGCTGCTCGATTCTCTCGGCCTCGATTCCTCGGATCCCAGGAGGTTGTTCATAGAGCAGGTAGCAGAGACGGGATCGGTCGCTGCAGGACTGTTCAAGTGGCTGCGCATGATTGAGAGAGTCGAGATTTATAGTGAGATTCGGGCGAATCTATCCAAAGCTCTACGTGTTCACCCGCGTTCATCAATCCAAGGAGGCTCACTACAGAAGCTTCGCACGCAGATGGCGCAATTCGAGCAGCCTTCAGCCGAATCCTCCGAGGGCTCTGCGGTGTGTGAGGTCTTGCGACTCCTACCCGGTGTGACGCTCGCCGAAGTTGAGAATGCCCTAAATACAAAAGTCGCTCCGCAGAGTTCGACAGAGACATCGCTCGTACAGAGGTGCTTTCAGAACGGATTAAACCGCAATGATCTCGTATTCGCGCTCTGCAATGTGGTCCCATCCGACAGGAGGCCTCTCAGGTTGCTGGAGTGGGCGATAAATCTGGGAATCTCTTCTCCTGCAGTTCCGTTGGGGGTGTTGGCTTATCTTGGATCTCAATCTACTGAAGTGGCGGAGTCGGAGATAGTCAAGGTAAGATCGGAGTTGGCTAGGAGGATCAGAGGTTTCAACCTGCCGTGTCCTGACGCACTCATTGAGATGAGGTTGTGGGGTGTCAGGAGTAGCGATCTCGATCTGACGCCCAAAGAGTTTGCGCAAGAGATATGGGGAGGGAGCGAGGAATCGTCCGCTGCCCCTCCTGTAGATGAGGTACGAGTCGGCGCGCAGCCTATCGATGGTAGGGACTCGCGATGGAAGCAGCACGCTGCACATCAGAGTATTGCAATGCGGGCTCGTGAATTGGGCCTTAAGAAGGTTTCAATTGCCCTCCGAGATTTGAGCTATCGACGTATGGCTGTTGTCCCTTGGCAGCTTGTGGAGGTGGCCGCGAGGGGAACCGAGGGTAAAGATCGGGCTTTTTCCAAGCAGGCTGGATTTCCCTCGGCAGCAGCGACCCAATTTATGGAGCGTAAGGTGATTCCGACACCGAGGCAACTTATGCGAATTGTGGATTTCGCCAAATTGCCGCTCACTGAGGAGATGAAAGCGGGTTGGGGGGAGGCGTATGCGGATTTCTTGTATAAGAGAGGAACGGCGCCGTTGGGGCGGGCCTTGTTATGTCAAATCGTATCACGGGAGTTTGATCGTACGGGGGAGCAAGGTGAGGTCAAGGGCAAGACCTTGGTAGATGCCATCGTTTCTGCTTTTTTGCGGGACGCTGGTCTCAATGCCAGAACATATCGGCAAGCGCTCAAGGAGGCGTGCACGACAGGAGTGATTGCCAATGAACATATGAGTGCTTTGGTCTCCGCGCTTGGGCATGCTCCAGACACCGTTGAAGCTTCCCTCTTGAACTTCCTCTCTGGTGTCAACGATGTTCCGGCGGCCGTGTTGAGTAGGAGTGAGAAGACCGGTAGTAGTGACGCGGTGGTACGGGGCTTTCTAGAGGTAGGAGCTCTTTACGATAAGGGGAATAGGCCGCGTCAGGACGAAACAGCAACGACCGTACAAGAGCGCATAGTCCAAAACATGCAGAGGCTTCATGAGCCGCACGGTAGCGTGTCGCCGAGCCTCGCGGCAGCGCGCAGGAGTCTGCTTGGCATGACTCCAGACGAGATCATTTCAGCGCGCGCACGAGTTCAGGCCAAGCTGAGTCAGTCGGGGGCGGCGGCGCTTGGAAAATCTGGAGCATCGGCTCAACCGGAGATGTGGGTAAAGACAGCGGCGCTCTTACGCAGCACGATAGACGATCGGCTGGAATCACTTGTCGAGCGCTTGCAGTCTGGTAAGCCTGTTACCGTTGCTGATACGTTCGAGCTGTTTCCTGAGTGGCGGGGATCTATAGGGGAGATGCAAAGCTTTCTCTCGCAGGAAACTCCGTGGTTCGTAGCGATTGCGGCATTCTTCTACGATCCTATCCAAGCATTGGAAGAGCTTTGTGATCAGTTGAGGCAGGGTAGGAACGCCAAGGGTACAGGCGCTGAAGTCTTTGAGAGGCAGGTCACGTGGATGCGTGATCGGAGAGGTTTGGGCAAGCTCGACTCTAAGTCTATGAGATTGAATTTTCGTGACCCTCTTCCGCATATCTCAAAGTAGGCTGGCTCTGAGTGAAATGGAGTGGATAGGACTCGGTGGTATGTCAGGAAGGGAACGATAATGAAGGGGCTCATTGAAGCGCGCGTTCTTCCTGTCACATACTTGATTTGTCGAAAATTGAAATCACTCGAAGGGGTAGGTTATTTCGATTATCAGCCAAAATAGCGCGTGCGGGAGATGTAGTGGCTCGATGAAACGCGCACAGGTTGGGTTTTTGGACTGCTATGGATATCGGCATATGTCACGCGTTCATCCCACGGAAGTTATGTTAGAACTGGTCTCAAAAGTAGCTTCGTAGCGAGGTTGGCGAGATGCGAGGCGAGACGAGGAAAACGAGCGAAACAACCGAAGGTGTATCCACTGAGATACACCGAGGATTTTTTCGCGAAGTTTGACGAAGTCGCAGCCCGCATATCGTCAACCGAAGCAGGAGATACTTTTGAGACCAGCTCTAGTAACTCGGTAGTAGCTCCGGACCAGACCGGAACGCTCGCGAATGCCCGGTTTCTACAGCACAACAATAATGGGATCCCGCTCACGGGATAGGCTGCAAAGAAATCGCTTTGTAGCGAGCTAACTAAAAAGGTCCCCGCACCAGATCTTCCCCAGGAATTCCCTGACCGGTAGCACTTCGATTCCGTCGTCTAAGCGACGCGCAGTTTGCTCATGTGATACGATGATGCGTCGTTTAAAGCGCCTCTCCTCCGCAAGTGCACGCAACCCTTTGGCATCTTGCTCGGATACTCGCCCGGCGGACTTTACTTCGACTGCGAGGAGATCTCCGACTACAAAATCGACCTCGAGTTGCGACAGACTACGCCAGTATTGGAGAGGCTGGTGCACGCCTTGGTAGTGAAGCGCTGCGCGCAGTTCATTTGCGATCAGGTGTTCAAGGGCTACCCCGTACTGGTAAGTGCCGATGGATAGAGATGATATGCCTTGCAGGCAATGAGCCACTCCGAGGTCAAAAAAGAAAAATTTGCTCGTTGCTACCGATTTTCGCTTTTTTGATGTTCCAAGGGGCGTGAGCTGATATCCGATTAGAGTATCCTCGAGAACGGAGAAGAACTCGCGCACCGTGCGAGGGGGCACCTGCGCATCATTGCCAATCTTGGTAAAGTTTAACTGTTGCCCATTGGCAAGGCCGGCAACGGTGAGAAATCGAGAGAAGGCCTCAATGGATCGAGTCAGCGCTTCAGCGCGAATCTCCTCTTGTAGATACACGCCAACGTATTCGCGTAGCTCTCTTTGCGGGTCGGAGGAGTCGAGAACAGGAGGTAGACCACCAATGAGCAAAAGGTCGTGCAGTCTCTCTATTCCGACCTCTTGAGTAGTTAGCGGGAAGAGATACTCTGTCCATGCTCGCCCGGCCAGGAGATTAACTCCTCGCCGATGAAGCTTTCTGGCGCTACTACCGGTGAGCACAAAGCGTAGCATCTTGTCGCGTTCAATGAGCATATGCACCTCGTCCAAGATGCTCGGTAGTTTTTGTACCTCGTCAATCACAACAATTTTTTCGTTGGGCTTGAGTGATTGTCGTAACGACTCCGGGTTGCTGCTTAAGAGGCGAAACGTGTTCGCCTCAAGGAGGTTGACGTATACGGATTCAGGGAAAAGGTTCCGGAGCAGGGTACTCTTTCCGGTTTGGCGCGCGCCGAACAGGAAGTGAGATTTCTGCGCTATTTTGGAGCGCAGGTTTAGAGCTCTTTGATACATAGGGAGTAGGATGCTGTATTTCATGAAATTTGGCAACTGTTGTGCGGATTGTTATAAAAGTAGATTTTTCAATATGTTATGAATGTGGCTGAGGGTGGGGTTGTTTCAAAATGTGGAAGAAATAGTGTCCGTCCGCTAAGGGGCAGGCTTCTCTTTCCAATTCATAGGCGGACGGCTAACGGCGCTGTTCTACCTCTCTCCCGATACAAGCAGATGGGGATGAAACCACAGAGGACACAGAGGTACACAGAGGAGGGAGCCTGGGGGCTCAATTGATTTATTG
>JBIIOE010000107.1:0-12959 GCA_044337105.1 Bdellovibrionota bacterium
CATGGGACGGGTGGAAGCGGCAGGAGGACGAGAGTACAGGCTTCTGAGTACAGACGCCTCTGGCTCGTTAGGTAGGTCGTCGATCGGTATGCCCATCGGATTGATGATGCGTCCGAGCAGTCCTGTGCCCATCTTGACGGTCATTTGGGTGCCGCGAGTGCGAACCTGAGTGCCCGGACAGATGCCGTCCGGGTCCTCGAATAGGGCGATTGAGAAGAGGTTGTCATGGAACGAAATTATCTGTCCCCATTTCTTGGCGCCATCTCGGCTATCGATCCAGCAGAGATCGCCCACAGCAGCTTGCGGAATGTGTGCCATGATCGAGCCGCCTCGAGCCGATACGATCTCGCCTACAATCGTTAGTGACGAGGTTGCCTGTACGGAACGGGTCATTTCCCCTCCGTATCGGCGGATGATGGAGGCGCTGTGGGGAGCAGCTCAGACAACGCCGCGCGCCACGCGGACTCGACCGCTCCTTCCTCGCAGGACATGCTGAAATCGGCACGTTCCATCGATACGTCGGCCCGCAAGATAATTCCCGGGGGGAGTGACGGAGCGAGGAGCTGGATACTCTTCTCATAGCGAGGATGATAGGTGAGGTGAAAGGAGCGACCACGCTTGAGGATCTGTAAGGCTCTGGAGAGGAGTGGTAGGAACGTCTCAGGATGCCTTTCGAACGTCTGTTGGACGATCACTTCGGCGAGGCGATAGGCCAGAGAAGATGAATCCTGCTCGGCTCTCGCGACGGCATCGGCGTATCGGACGCGAATACCTTCGAGCACTTCTCCGGCCTCGGCACGAGCAGCTCTGAGTCCGTCTTCATAACCACGGCGTCGAGCACGTTCGCGGATGCGTCGAGCTGAATAGAGGGCACGACGTCGTACAGAGAGAGAAATATCGTCGGCTTGAGAGCGAGCGGTTTGGACAAGCGCCCTGCACACTTCGACTGGTAATAGAGAGGAGGGACCAGACCCCCTTAATACGGCTCTAATCATAGTATGTTAGCTCTCGTGTATGCTTCCTTTTTCATGCGGAGTGGGCGTCCCGAAACCGACTATTTAAGAGCGCGTAACAAAAATCTCCTCTGCTGCGGCCAGCTGCAAGCTCGCGCGGCTGCGTCTTCGGCTCAAAATGTGCTCAACGTGCCACAGAGGGCACGTCTCCGTGCCTTTTGAGCCTGCATCCTTGCCCCTCGACCTTTCGCGTGGCCTCACGACGAGGATATTTTTGTTACGCGCTCTAAGTAATCGGCACCGTCCCTGAAAAGTTGCTTGCAGTAGCGAATCGGTAGAATATTTGTCTTCGGTTGTTAGGAAATACTTGAAATTATAGAGTGTCGTGCATGCTGTTGACTATTCGAATGAGTGCGGTGGTTCTGTGATGGGATTTTTGAGTGATAAAGAGCTACAGAATAGACCTGAACGCGCGGAACGGGTGCTCTTCGCCTTCGGAATGCTCGTGTTGGCGGCGATCTCTTCATGGCTTTTCCTCTGGAACCTCGGAGCGTCGTCCATCTCGGGAGCCTCGGATGAGGTCATCTATGTCAGAGTAGTTCAAGGTATACTGCATGGAGATCATGTTTTTCCGCTTTATCACGGGAACAATCCGACCTTCGAGAAGCCTCCACTAAAGCTCTGGCTCAGTGCCGTATTCCCCTGGTTGCTTGGAGAAAGCAATTTATCCTTCCGCCTATTGGATGGTTTACTGGGAATCGTATGCGTGCTTTTGACGGTGCTTCTGGCCTACAGACTTTTTGGCTCACGGTTAGGCGCTGTATGCGTTGGGTTTCTCGTGTTGGTCGCGCCTGAGTGGCTTTTGTTTCAGCATAGCTTTCGAACGGTCGTGCTCGATGGTCTTCTTACGGCTCTGTCGCTCGGTATTGCTTTGGCGGGATTGTCCCTTGGACAGCGTATGTCTCGGTCTGCGCCGTTCGCGGTACCTCTCTGGAGCCTTAGCTTCCTAGGCAGCCTCGCGGTTCTGACGAAAAGCGTCGGGGGATTAGTGCCAGTGGCGTGCGCAGTGTGCGCTTTATGCGTGAGTGGAATGGCTAGGGGGCGCTATAAGAAGCTGTGGCCCCTGGTGCTACCAGCTCTGGTGCTTGCACTCTACGTAGGAGCGGTGGCGCTTGTCGGAGGGTATCCGGCAGTCAAGGTGTTTATAGGGGTAGAGATATTCGATAGGGTCATGAGTGGCTTTAGTGGTCACAACACCGGAGACCGCTGGTATTACCTCAGATACGTGTTTCATCGAGGAGGGTTAGCTCCAGCATATCTTCTCATAGCAGGCCTCCTCGGTTCTCTTGTGGCGGCGCGAGAGGATCTCCGATTCCGCTTCCTTCTACCGTGGGTGCTTCTTCCGATTGGACTCTATTCACTCTCAAGTTCACGAGTGCCGTGGTACTTGAGCCCGTTTGTGCCGTTCGCGTCGATGGTAGCGATTTTTGGGGTGGTATGGACCGTCAAGCATGCGAAGTCTCATCTGGTACGTACATGCCTCGTAGTAGTCGTCTTGATGTTGGCTATCCCGCCATATGCGCGAGCGCTCAATCGTGCTGTTCGATATGTGTCCAAGTCAGTCGAACGCTTGGAGATTGATCTGCTGATTGAGCACATTACAGCACATCACGATAGCTTTGTTATTGTTGGAAATGCCCTGAGTGGAAGAAGTAATCCGGTACGTGGTCGCTTCAACGTAGAGGGGATCTATCGTGAGATGCTCAAGCCTAACCTGGTGGCGGTTAAGACCCCTCAGGAAATTCCTCATAACGGTCGATATGTAGCCTTTCTCAAGGAAGAACACATACCATTCATGCCGCCCGGTGGTGCAATCGTTGCGAATCTCAAGCCAAACGGAGTACGGCAGTATCCCGTGGTGCTCATGGAATACAACCACGCGCAATAGACAATACAAACGAGGAGCTTTGAGGCTGTATGAGGGAGCTTGGCTCGAAGGACCGTGCCGATGCGGAATCAGGGAGAACACATGAATCGACTCCGTCTTTGAGCGACCATTCGTTCAAGGGGGAGGTGTCGGATGAGAGTAGTGCATATCGTACCAGACGTGCGGGATTTCCGAGTGTAGATGACCAGCCGCTTGATCCTGTCGCAGTACAAGCCCGGCGCACATTTATCGAGGAGCTTGCCAGCGGAGTGAGAACTCCGGCTTCGGTTGGGCTACGAGGAGGGTTGGTTGCCCCAGAGCAGTACGTTGCGTGTGGAAGGCTAGCGTTGGAATTTGTCGAGTCTCTCGCTGAGAGTCGAAATGGAATTCGGCCAACCTTCTACCAAGTGATAGCCTGTTTTCGTAAGGCTTCTGGATTTGAGGACCTTAATTCCAAACAGTTTGAAGTAGCAACACGGGTGCTCAAGAGTGCGTGGTTTTCTGGAGAGAAACTTGGCCCTAAGCTCTGGAGCGGTTCCGAGAAGGCTCTGTACGATGGTATCGTGTATCGGTTCGACCAGACCGTTCCAGACGTCGCTGGGATGAATCTTCCTGGGGCTGTGAGGTCGCTCCTGTATCGAGAAGCGGGGAAGCTTGTATCCAGCGCTCAGATGGCATCAGCTCTCGGGTTTTCAGCCGACCCAATCAAGGCGAGTCGTCTGTTGAGTCCAACATTCCAACTGCTCGCTGAAACAGGCGAGATAGTTCGGCATCCTGATCACATCGGGGCGCTCGATAGCGTCAATGCCGTCTCGGTATGGTCGGATGCCAAGGGGCCGTGGGTTAAGCCTGCGCTTCTAAATCCCGAGCAAGTTGTGCTTGCGCACGCCGCTGGAAAGACCGGGGGATGGCTGTTCGAGCTGTGCTCGAATGACAGCTTGAGTGCAGGGCGGTTTTCGAATCATACAATCAAAGAGGCAGCGCAGCGCCTCGCGGATCGGGGCTTTCTTATCCTGTCACGAGATCTCCCGCCTCCAGGTATGTTCGTTCCCGCGGGCATGCGGCCCTACGATCGTGTGAGGCTCACGCCGGAGGGCGAGAGGGTGGTTAGGCCCTGGTGCAAGATACCTGAGGGCGGTTGGCTCGACGGCTCGAATTACGAAGAGCTGCGTTGCCTACTGGTGACTCGGGCGCGAGTTGCCGACGAGGTTATAGTCGGCAACGTTACGAATATTGAGACATTGTAGGGACGCTAGGTAGGTATGAATATCCAGGTTCGGAAAGATCCATACAATGGACGGCAGAGGTCTCATTCGTCAAAGAGGCTCTCAGTCCGGCTTTGATGACGGCGCAGGTTTTACCATCTACTCACAGGTAGTAATGATACGCGCTAGGATCCGCGCTCTGCTTACAAGGCTCGTTTCGAAACCCGCTGGATGACTCGCAGCGTCTCTCTCAGTTCAGGAGAAGAAAGAGCGATGCAGGCCAGGATGTAAACAGGTATCGCGACTACTAATCCAGTAAGAACCGTTGTAGCAGCGGAGAATCCCTGTGCGGTGAGCCAGGTAACGGTACCACTCATTACTAGCGAGGCGAGGATCGCCCGTATGCTCGAGACCAAAAAATCTCGCCACGGGAAGCTTCCTATGCGGATAGCAAAGAGAGCCAAAATAGCGACCAAAGAGCACGATGCTGCAACACTCGAAGCCGCAGCAAGTCCTACGTGGCCTAGTGTAGCTCGCCAGGGCAGTAGAGCGTACAAGGCACTTTGAGCGCGCGCCACGGATTCGCTCAACAGGTCGCCTTGAGGCTCGATAGGCCCCATCAGCATGAGAGCGCTCACGACATTTATCACCAAGGATCCCAAGCCGATGAGGGTAGGGGTGACGGTGTCCTTTTTTGCAATGAAGGCTCTGACTATCATCGAGTGGCAGCTTGTTGCCCAAAGACCGAAGGCGAGAGCTTGAAGTGCACGGCTCGTCATGACACTCGATTCATGCGAGAAGGCACCTCTCTCGAAGAGCAGGGTGGTAAGCGGGAGTGCCAGGGCCCAGATGCCGCATGCCATCGGCACAATAATGAAGCTTGTATATCGTAGAGAATTGGAGAGTCCCGCGCGAAAGCTGTCGTGATCCTTCGCTGCCGAAGCGTTCGCGAGAGCCGGCAGAAGTACCGAGGCGAGCGCTATCGAAAAGATCCCGAGGGGAAACTGAGCGATACGGTCTGCGTAAAAAAGCCACGATACGCTTCCTTGTGGCAGGAGCGATGCCAGCAACGTAGCGATGAAGATCGTGATCTGATAGACCGACGCTCCGATGGTTGCTGGGATCATCAATCGAACCACCTCGCGCACGTCCTTATGGCCGAGATGTAACGAGGGGCGAAGAGAGAGCCCGCCTCGACGGACCGCAGGTAATTGAGCGAAGATCTGAATGACTCCCCCGATGAGTACTGACACTGCCAAGATGGTAGCTGTAGTCCGAGGATCAAAGGGGATGGCCGCGAGCGCTCCTGCTATCAGTACGAGGTTCATGACAACCTGGGCCCAAGCAGATGCTCCGAAGATCGCGAGCGCGTTGAGGGCAGAGTTGATCATCGCTATGACACTCACGCAGGCGATGTAAGGCATCATGATTCGCGTGAGTAGAACGCAAAGCGCAAACTTCTCCGAATCCAAAGCAAAGCCGGGCGCGATGATTCGAATAACCTCCGGCGCATACACGATACCCAAAAGGCTTATGGGAATAGTAATGATCATCAGAAAGCCGCCAACGCGTTTGAACGTTGCGGCAGCTTCCTCTTTGCCCTTGCTCAGAGAGGTGGAGAATGTCGGGACAAAAGCGGACGTCAGCGCTCCTTCTGCGACGAAGCTTCGTAGAAGGTTCGGTATGCGGAAGGCTACAAAGAAGGCGTCAGCGAAGAGAGACGCTCCCAGTAGCCGGGCTACGAGGAGATCTCGCACAAAGCCTAGCACTCGACTGAGCAGGGTTAGCAGCGAGACTATGGCTGTTCCTCGCAGCAGCATCTACAACCTTATCGAATCATGAAGCTGCGCGCGACCCTGTAGAGGTCAGAGGAGAGATCCACTCGTCGTGATTTGATGACGCCATCGGAGCCCGCCATCGACTCGAGCGGAATGAAGCCGAGCTTGTCGAAATCACGAGTCACCATGATGCCGCTATTTCCTCCGAGCATGTGTTGCACAGCGCCGTACCCCAAGAACTTGGTATATTCGATATCGAACGAGATCGGGTCGCAGCATCGCAATTCGTACCCGATATTCTTGGTAATCATGTGCACATCGCCCCCTGCGTTCTTCAGCATCTCTCTCAATGATGGAAGGATCACTTCGCCGAGCTCTACTTGCGAGTAACGTATACGCCCCATATCGTCTCGGACACACCCACGCAGCATGTCATTGTGCGAGGGATCGAGGCAGTCAAGGATGCCCTCGGCGAGCACGATAACTCCATAGTTCTTGCCCATCGCAAGGCGCTTGCGAATGGTCGAGTAGATGATGCTCGAAATATCCGACGGATTCGGGGAAAACTCGATGAACTCTTCGGGAATAAGGGTCGAGGTAGCTCCAGCCGCTAGTCCGATACCCAATGCGAGGAATCCGGCTTTGCGGCCCATGGTAGTAGCTAGGAACCAACGTCTGCATGTCTTTGCATCCTCTCGCAGCGTCTCGACGATTTGAGTGCCAGCGTGGAGGGCGGTTTCGAAGCCGAAGCTTGGGTACTTGTTCGGTAGGATCAGATCGTTGTCGATCGTTTTCGGTACGTGTACGACTGCGAGGTCCGGATTGATTTTGGACAGTTTGAGGCTGAGATAGGCAGAGCCCTCACCACCAATGACGATCAGCTTGTCTATATCATGCTGACGAAGACCGGATAAAAGTGCATCGACGTGCCGCTGATCCTTGACCGGGTTAAAGCGCGACGTACCGAGTATCGACCCTCCCTTATTGTAGATGTTGCTCACCATATCGGTGGCGAGTGGGATGACGGCGCCCGGCTTGCTCTCTGTGAGGTCACGGAAGCCGTTCACGAGGCCCTTGACGGAGTACCCTCGGTTCTTAGCCTCGATCACGGCGGAGCTGATGACCGAATTTATTCCTGGTGCAGGCCCACCACTCACAACGATACCGAAGCTCTTTCGATTTGAATCATTTCCCGAGGTCATTGGGAGCCCAAAAAATTCCTAGACAATCGACATCCCCGCATCTGAGGGGGTCTCGGTGCTCGTCTATAGCGTTCTCCAAAAGTCCGTAGCGAGATCACGACTTTTGGAGAACGCTATCGATTCGCGGATGCGAATCAAAACAACAACCTATAGTGATGTCCAGCAAAAGCCTTGCCAGTTTTACTGGCACGGACTTTTGCACATCGCTATATGGTGAGCCTCTCGATGGTAAGCATCTGAAAAATCTGCAGTTAGATGTCCCAAAGAGACGATAGGCTAGCACATCTCAAAGCAGAGGCAAAATGGCCTAGAAGCGAAGAGCTGACCAAAAAAAGGGGCCCTCAAGGGGCCCCTTTCGAACTCGACGCTCTCCATGAGCGTCAGTGAACTATTGCTTGGCAGGTGCGGCATCGCCGTTGAGCCAGCGGTCTACGATGCCCTTGAAGTGGCTTGCTGGGTAAGCACCCTTGACGGCTACTCCGTTCACGAAGAAGCCGGGGGTTCCCTGAATGCCGTTTTTAGCACCAAGCTCCATGTCATCCTTGACCTGTTTCTTTGCGGCCTCGGACTCCATGTCTTTCTTGAACTTGTCGACGTCGAGTTTGAGCTCTTTCGCAGTAGCTACGTAGAAGTCAGCCCCGAGCTTGTCTTGGTTTTGGAACAAAGCGTCGTGGTACTCCCAAAACTTGCCTTGCTGTTGAGCAGCCCAGCTAGCACGAGCTGCAGGCTCGGCTTCTTTGTGGAAGGGGAGTGGATAGTGCTTGAAAGCGACCTTTACGTCCTTGGGATAGGCTTTCATGACCTCTTCCATCGTTTTGCCGCCTCGGCTGCAGTAAGGGCACTGAAAGTCCGAGAATTCGATGATCGTGACCTTTGCATCCGCAGGGCCGGTCACAGGGCTCTTGCCGATGTCCATTTTGACCGGGTTCTTGAACTGATTCTCGACCTCAGCGTTGGCCTGTTCCTCTTGGCGCTTCATCGCCTCTTGCTGCTTCTTTTGAAAATAGCGCTCCATCGACGAGCCGACCTTCTCGGCGCCCGTGTCTGACTTGAGGTAACGCTCCATGGCGTTTGCGAAATCTTGCTCCGTTATCTCCGCACTAGCAGGAGCGGCAGTCATTCCGATCGCCATGGCGACGGTAAGCGATAGCATAGGAACGTTACGGAAAAGTCGTTGCATTATAATCCTCGTAATTTGACGAATAGAAACGAATCAGTCGGGTGCCGAGCACCTCGTATGCTCTGACGATGGCCCCTAGCTGGGCATTCAATCGTAGATCATCGACCCCCCGGAGATATCAGAAAAGAGCATATCGGACAAATCATATTCGAGTACTGGCGGCGGGCGTGATGCCGCCTATGAGCTGCCCGGGGGTTTAAGGGCACAAGACCTACTGCGGTGCTCGGGGTCCCTTGATTGTGGCGCTTTGTCTCAGGTTCGGGTATGGAACGGAGGTTTCGTGCACCGCTAGCAAAGCTGGTTGTGACTACTACGAGGAAATATATGGAGAGTAAGAAAATGTTGCTGTGCGTTCTATCGATTGCTGGTGTCTTTCTTGGGTTGGCGTCTGCCGCAGTGGCCGAGAAGATGACTGCCGACATAGAGACCTCGAAGGGCTTGATCGAGGTCGAATTGACTGCGGATCAGACTCCGGTGACCGTAGCTAACTTTGTTAACTTGGCCCAGAAGGGTTTTTATAACGGAGTTGTATTTCACCGCGTGATCCCTGATTTTATGGTTCAAGGTGGAGATCCAACGGGAACCGGTATGGGCGGTCCAGGGTACAAATTCCAAGATGAGTTCGATCCGTCCTTGAAGCACGACAGGCCCGGAATCCTTTCGATGGCAAACGCTGGTCCTGGCACCAACGGAAGCCAGTTCTTCATCACGCATGTACCGACCCCATGGCTGGATGGGAAGCACTCGGTGTTCGGTGCAGTCGTAAAGGGCCAGGACGTGGTTAACGCTATTCAGAAGGGTGATACCATCAAGAGCATCACTATCAAGGGCGACACTAAGCAGCTCTTCGATAACGCGAAGGTCAAGGGGATGTTGGCAACGTGGAACGAGGCTTTGGACAAGAAGAAGTCGTAAGGCTCGTCAGTTCCATCAAATAAAAAGCATCCCGGAGGGATGCTTTTTCAACCTCTTCTTAGAGCGCGTAACAAAAATCTCCTCTGCTGCGGCCAGCTGCAAGCTCGCGGGGCTGCGTCTTCGGCTCAAAATGTGCTCAACGTGCCACAGAGGGCACGTCTCCGCGCCTTTTGAGCCTGCATCCTTGCCCCTCGACCTTTCGCGTGGCCTCGCGACGAGGATATTTTTGTTACGCGCTCTAAGTAAGGCGGTGAAGCTTCGGCCCTTGAGCTGAGAGCTTCACCGCCTTTTCATTACATAGCCGCCTTCATCAAAGCCTGAATGCGCTTCTCGAGGGGCGGGTGCGTCGAAAAGAGCGCCCCGACACCACCTGATATTTTAAGTGTGGCGAGGGCGGGTTGGTCGTTGCTCACACGGCGTTGGTTCGTTGCCAGGCGTTGAAGAGCGGCTACCATGTCGCTCTTTCCAGCATACTGCGCACCGCCCCTGTCCGCTCGGAACTCACGCCAACGTGAGAATCCACATACGACTATCATCCCCAGGATTCCCAGGACCATCTCTAAGCCAAAGGTGATCAGGTGCTGTGTTGCGTAACGATTCTCCTCTCGCGAGTTCTGGGTAAGCGCCCATGCAATGATACGCGCAAAGAACATCACGAAGGCGTTTACGACACCCTGCAGTAATGTCATCGTTACCATGTCCCCGTTGGCAATGTGAGCGATCTCGTGAGCCGCCACGCCTTCGATCTCGTTTCGATTCATTGATTGCAGGAGTCCGCTGGAAAAAGCTACCAGCGAGCGACGCTTGGAAGGTCCAGTTGCAAAAGCGTTAACCTCGGGGCTGTCATAAATTCCCACCTCCGGAGTTTTTGGCAAGCCAGCCTTTCGGGCGAGATCCTCGACCATTGAGGCTACCCATCCAGCTTGGGGATGCATCCGGTCGATAGTCTGGACCCCCATCATCCATTTGGCGCTTATGCGCGACATCGCCAGTGATATGAGCGAGCCGCTCATACCCCACACCAAGCAGAAAGCGGCTAACTGGTAATAATCTATCCCTTGCGCCGTAAGGTACCGTCCCAATCCAAGGAGATTGACCAATACCGAGATCGTAAGCATCACAAGGATGTTTGTCAGTACGAAGAGAATTATGCGTTTCATGAAGCGATCCTATAAAACATCAGCTTAAGGGGTTAGATGCTACTTCTTGCCTTGATATTCAAGGTCGAATAGCGGTGAATCTAGTACATGTTGCTTGAGCATCTCTAGTGGGAATCCCAAAGCGATAACGGCAAGAGGGAAATAGGTCATGTCGTGGCGCTCAGGAGCGCAATTGACCAGCCAGATGGTAGAGCCCGGTATACAGTCGAGAGGCCGGCCGGGAATACGACGCCTGCGGAACGGTCTAGAATTAGGAGAGAGAAGGATATGGAACTGCTGAAAGAGCTATCTGAGGCCGCAGGCGTCCCCGGGTGCGAGGAGGCCATCGCTGAAATTATCAAACGCGAGCTCGAGGGGTGTGTCGATTCCATCTCCGTCGATGCGATGGGAAATGTGATTGCCTTCAAGGGCGGCAAGGCCAAACAGCGACAAAAGGTGATGTTTGCTGCGCACATGGATGAAATCGGTTTTTACGTCAGTTTCGTCGACGATCGGGGCTTCGTCAGATTGCAAGAGGTAGGGGGCTTCGATACACGAAATCTCTTCGCACGCCGTGTCGTTGTACATACATCCAAGGGGCCGCTTCGGGGAGTTCTCAACCCCACCGGTCGAGCACTTCATGTTGCGAGTCCCGAGGAAAAGCGCGCATACAAAGAGGTCTCTGACTTCTATGTAGATTTAGGACTGCCGGGTAAGCAGGTCTCGAAGGTCGTTCAGATCGGAGACATGGTCACCCTGGACGCGCCGTTCGTTGAATACGGGGAGTACGCTAGTGGAAAGTGCCTGGACAACCGAGTTCAGGTGTATGTCGGTATCAAGGTTCTCCAATCGCTCAAAGCTCCTAAAAACGACATTTATGGAGTGTTTACGGTTCAAGAAGAGGTGGGTCTTCGAGGGGCGTTTACCAGCACATATGGTATCGCTCCCGATATCGGTATCTGTCTCGATACGACTGTGGCCTCGGATATCCCCGGCATTCCAGCGGAGCAAAGGGTAACGACCCTCGGTCAGGGGGTGGGCATAAAGGTGCTCGACGGGTCGGTCATAAGCGATCGAAAGCTCGT
Source organism: Bdellovibrionota bacterium (assembly GCA_044337105.1). Classification (GTDB taxonomy): domain Bacteria; phylum Bdellovibrionota_C; class UBA2361; order UBA2361; family OMII01; genus OMII01. The sequence goes on from JBIIOE010000107.1 coordinate 11,385, forward strand.
TCAGCATTTCGTGTCGTTGGCGAAAAAGAATCGGATCAAATACCAGATGGAGGTGTTGCCGCGTGGGGGTACCGATGCCGGCGCTATGCAGCGCTCCCGTGCAGGCGTTCGGACAGCAACACTCTCGGTGCCTACGCGATATATCCACACAGTGACAGAGACGGTTCACAAGGCAGATGTGCGGGCTACCGAAGCGTTGCTGCGGGTGTTTCTTCAGTCGTAGCCAAGGGCTCACACCGAAGACTCGAAACGCAGGGATGTCAGTAAACCAAACCGCGGTTGAGCTGTTTTTTTGTGGGGTGTGCCCTTTTGCGGCCCCTACAGCCTTGACATTCCTGCATTTTTTAACTTGCTCGCCTGCCTTCGATACGTTAGTCCTTAAAGGCGTCTTTTGACATCTTAAGACCTTAGAAGCGAGTAGTTGGAAGCCAAGGAAGGCGAGGTAGGCATGTTAATTCTGACGAGGAAGCCGGGAGAGAGTCTCTACATAGGAGACAATGTCAAAGTAACGATAGTCGAGATCAAAGGGAATCAAATACGCGTCGGGATTGACGCACCCGCAGATCTGAGAATTTATCGTGAGGAGATTTACAAGCAGATTCTCGAGGAAAACAAGAATGCTGCTGAGGCTGTTATGAGTGGAAGTGCGCTGGAACAGTTGACTGGTACGTGGAAGGGCGTGGGCAAGGATAGTCCCAAGGCGGGACGTCTGACGAACGCTTCGAGAGGTAGCGCCTTGGCGTCGGCGAGTCATCACTCGCAGCCCAAAGTTTTTGTAAAGAAGAAGAAGTCCCGTGCTGACGGGGTGGATGAAGATGGTGAGCGGGTCTCTCCAGAGAAGGAGGGGAAGCAGGAATCATGAGTGACGAGTCGGGCGAAAAGCAGGAGCTTCTTACGTTTGCCAGCACTCGTTTCGGTGAGTTGCAGGTGCCCGTAGAGAGTGTGATTCATTTCCCTTCGGGGGTTATCGGGTTTCCGCACACGACTAAGTACGTGATGCTGGAACACAAGGATCCTTTTTCTTGGTTGCATTCGATAGAGGATCCCAATCTGGCCTTTGTGGTAGTGGATGGATTCGAATTTGGACAGCAGTTCGATGTCAAGCCGCCGATCGGGGACAAGGATACCGAGTTACGCGAGAATGACGAATACGCCATCCTTATTATCGTTACCGTGCGACCGGATCCGAGAATGACCACGGCTAACCTTAAGGCGCCGTTGTTCGTGAACATGCGCAACCGCCGGGGTGTTCAGGTTATCTTTGATGATCCTCGATACTCGACACGGTTCCCACTCTGGAGTGAGGAGTCTCAGGCTAGCACACAAGCTCAAGCAGAGACTGCCACAGCGCCAGGTCAGGGCGGCGAAGAAGGTTCGAAGTAACTCAACATAACAAGCCAAAGACTTGCTCGTGGCTACGCGCGATGAGCAACTCTTTGGGCTAAGGTCCAGCCTAGGGAAGCGAGGCAAAACCTATGTTTCCTCGCACGTGAACGTGCTCGTGAACGTGAACGTAAACGTACCCGAAACAAAAACCTCAAGTTTTTCGGGTACGTTCACGTTTACGAGCACGAG
>JBIIOE010000190.1:0-3963 GCA_044337105.1 Bdellovibrionota bacterium
CGTTATCACCGGAGTGGAAAGAAGCAGAAGGGGATCATCCTGTCAGAATTCTGCGCAACGACTGGGTTAAACTGATCATACGCGATTCGGCTATTTAATTCTGGAGCCCAACAGGAGGGCAAAAAGCCGGGTAGGAAGTCAAAGTACGACACTGCGGGCTTTAGGCTGGTACTTGCTCGGTTCTGGTCCGGCACCCAGTATTTGTGTGGAAGGCTGTTAAAGGCGGCTATCCCAGCATATATCCCCTTTTACGAAGAGGTCTACGGAGCTCTATCATCGGAAGATACAGCGCTGCTTGGCTCCATTAGTCCTGCTACCATCGACCGAATCCTGCGTCCGAGAAAGGCACCGCTCGGGAAAGGGAAGTCGCTTACCCGCGGCGGAAAGCTCCGGCGAGAAGAGATACCCATTCTCACCGACTACTGGAACAACGTGCAGCCTGGATTCATGGAGGCTGATACTGTGGCACACTGTGGAAATTCCGTGCAGGGGCCGTTTATTTGGACCCTGACGATGACCGATATCGCAACAAGCTGGACCGAGAATAGAGCCGTCTGGACGCGAAACGCTGACAACACCATCGCTGCCATTCGTGACATTCATGCAAGTTTGCCGTTTAGCCTCCGGGGCTTTGATTGCGACAACGGCGGAGAGTTTTTGAACGACAAGGTCATTCGCTACTGCACAAAGGAAGGCATTCAGCTGACCCGTTCACGGCCGTACCGCAAAAACGACAACGCTCACGTTGAGCAGAAAAACCACACTACAGCTAGGCAACTCTTTGGCTACGGGCGCCTAGAGAACCCAGACCTGATACCGCTCATGAATGACCTCTACAAGCACGAGTGGTGCTGGTTCAATAACTTCTGGCGCCCATGCTTCAAGCTCGAAGAGAAGATCAAAGTAGGCAGTAAGTACAAGCGTATCTACGACACGCCAAAGGCTCCCTATCAACGAGTGCTTGACAATCCAACCATTCCTGACGACAAAAAGGAGGAACTTAAAGCGCTCTATGCAACCATGAACCCCTTTGCCCTCCAAAAGGCGATGGACACAAAGCTACGACGCATTAAACAGCTGGCTAAGATCACCTTCGAGGAGTGGCAAAAATCCCCTCAGGGACAGCGTTCGCTCAATGACCTTTTGCAATGAGGCAACGCGTTGATAATGACCTAACATTACTGAAGCTCCTGTGAACCCGACTAGTGGCAACAGATTACGACTGCTGCCTACCGAGGCAAGCGCGGCAAAAACGATCCGTAGCGAGAAGGTGGAGGGTGGTTGATGTTTACTTTTCACTACCGTGCAGGAGCGTGATAACCCTCCTGTACCCTATCACCCACATTGACACCTGGGCCCTCCATTATGTTGCAACCACGGCAAGAAAGTACCGCAAATGATGAGCCGGCTACCGCTGCACCGAGGGTGCAAGGGATCCTCCCACTGGGGGGGACGATCCACGCTCGTTCTAGCGGACTATGTTGAATCAGTAGCCGTACAGGGATACGCGTGCTGTTTAGCTATCATAGGTTATAAGGACCGAGAGATTGTCCTCGTCCGGCTGCAACATAGGTTATGTGGTAAGCCTCATGACCACTTTTATTCGACCGAGGAGGTCACTGATAACACCCGCATACTCGTGGTCCAGAGCTGCGCCGACGAACAAGAATACCCCTAACCTGGTGCCCCTAACCGGATGCATAGCACTTCCAGAACGTGCAGGTCTCGACAGCCTAGGTGCACGACTGACGCCCACGGTGGCCTTATGAACCGCGTAGCCGGATTAGTCGGTTTGAGAAGTGCCATGCACTAGAGAGCAGCGGAATCATCCCAGAAGATGCTGCTCGTCGTGTGTCTCCAACTACACCAGAAAGGCGTCCGTTGGATGATATCCAATTCCAACGTACCTCTGATTCAGGAGCTCTACAGAGGATTGAACATAGAGCCCGTGGCCGCGAGCCGGTCGATTAACTCTCGGGCAGAGAAGCGAGGCCCGGTGTTGGAGCTGATCATCAGAAACTTTGATTAACCGGCGACTTCTCGACATCATGGCCACTATCAAGTTGGCTGAGTGCTTCGCTTTTGCCAACAGGCGCGCATCATGGCCGGCTCACCGCTGGGGGGCTATCTTTTGTAGATGAGCTTCTTGGATCTTTTCCTAATATTCTCTCTCTATACCATCGGATTCTATCACATTGTCGTAGGCATGGTGGGTGTCATTACAGGGAGCGCTCTTGTCTATCCCATTCCATTCACACTCAATCGAATGAGTCTGTACCTTATGGTGGTCTGGCTTCTGTTCCTCAATAGGGCAGAGGCAGTCTTGAGTCCGCTGATAACGCACATCATTTCACTGACGCTCTTAGCCGACCTTATGTTTGAAACAATTCGGCCGCTCATTACGCCGGTGGCAATTGTAATCGGAACAAGTCCGGATAGGATTAACACTGCATTGCGGGAAGCTCTCGTACGACTATCGATCCCGTTCAAGGAGAAAGGCTCCCACTATATTCTCCTTGACCCATTCGCCAAGCTGAAAGTTCGATTCAGGAAACGACTCGGGATGACAGAGGTCCGTATCATTCCCTACAGACAAAGAGGACTACTTGAGGAAATTACTATACTCGTAGCTCGGAATCTCGATTCGGAGGAAGAGAAGACCAGAAAAGCACCTCTCGGCTACGTTGAATTCTTAATCACAGGAGTGATTCTCATGGCAGTTGCATTTTGGAGGCTCAGTTCTTTACTGCCATAGGGAGGTCATCCTAAGTACGATTTACGTAGTATAATTAACGGATGATTTTAAACATCCTCAAACGTTGAAGACTCCTTTAGTATTCGAAAACTTACGAGAGCGATGAAGGTTATCATCATGGAACATGCCAGTCAGAGTGAGATGCGTTCGGACCATCGTCTATGGACAACCGAACACGAAACATGGCGTAACGATGTCTTCTCGTGGTTGGGGGACGTTCAGAAAGCCCTGAACACCATTGAGGACGTTCGACTCATGCTGCAGGAGCACGGATCCGCCCTCAACTCACATACCCAGAGCATGGAGAGACACGAGCAAAGCGAGCGAGAACACGAAACAGCGCTTGAGACTGGCAATCTTCTTAGCAGCCGCTCTAGGAGCATCGACCCCCTTGGCGAGAAACACAACGACGAGGCCAGGGAACACGCAATTCAAAGAGACGCCCATGAGCGAATTAAGCGACATCACTACACGTTTATGGCTCGATGGGATGCCTTTCTGGGAGCCTTGAGAGAGGCGATGTAGGTCTCCAAGATAGTGCCACCATTCTTTTCTTTCTGTGCCGGGGCTAATGCCCAAGATGAATGAATCTAGTCCGTAAAAGTCCAAAGCAGAAGCGCCCCAGCAGCCGGACAACGAAGGCCCAAGACAGCCCGAGAGCGGATTCTAGATACACGTGTACGCAGCGAATCGGAGATCGTAAAAAGACGGATAGAAGGAAGCCTAGTAGACTACAGCATTGGCAAGCTTCGGCATCGAGGGAGGATGCAACCCAGGAGGGTACGTTTCTCTCGGCCGAGGAGGCGGTTAATCATGTGAGCTGATTCGGTTTTGAAGCAGCGCATGAAGGCGTGAACATCGTCGGGATTCATAACCACCAGGACGAGGTGAACAGGGGTAGCCTCGACGATTATGTGGCATATCCTGACAGGATGAAGCGATTGCGCTCGAGCCAGGCAGCTCTTCACAATCGCCTTGCACAAGGGATTGGCGAGGAGCAAGAGTCCCTCTTCTAGACTGCATGTGCAGAACAATACGCTCCCATGAGGGTGATATCTCATCGCCTTCGCCATGAACGTAATGTGTCCGTCCTCCCACCGGCAGGTATCCCGCCTGTAGCTCTTTATGAGAGAAGCCTCCCGTATCGTTTGACCGACGAGGGAGGATAAGATGAGGGAGAACTGGGACGAACTGATCAAGCAGCAAGA
>JBIIOE010000015.1:0-46491 GCA_044337105.1 Bdellovibrionota bacterium
TGGGCGAGTCAGAGAGGGATTCAGAGGCGGCTCGTAGGCACCGTTCCTCAACTACTTAGCGTGAACTTTGACGGTTTTCTCCAGGACCTGGCAAAACCTTCAGAGCCAGTGAGCAACGTAACCGTCATGAGCTTGAATCGTCTCGCCAAGGAAAACTTCGCAATTATCCCGATATTTGATGTGGTGAATCACACCGGACAATCTTTTACATACGAATATGTTAGCTGGCGCTACGGGCCGCGCTCAGGCGCCAAGGGACTTGTGTTTGTTGAAAATGATGGCAAGCCAACACACTTTGTTACTCTCAGCGGAGAGAAATTCGCGACTGGAAAGAGAGAGACCGATTGTCCCGGGGGCTTCATGGATATCGGTGTTCATACTTCCGGCGGATATGGGGAATCCTGTCGCTCGAGAAAAAATACTCACACACGTCGCGCTCCCTTGAACTGAGCCCTGGAGGCTCCTATCCCTTTGCCTGTGACTTGGCCGCCGGATTTGACCTCTACCCCGAAAACATGAGAGCCGCTCTTAATCGGATTGGCTCCCTTGGGGCTCTTTGAGTGTATTGTGCTCTTCCCTTTTCCTAGTGATCTCAGGGGCATAGGAAGACACTTCCAACAACTCGAGTAATTTAACATGCATGTTAGATTACATTGAAGTAATCTAACATGCATGTTAGATTACTCACATGGATAGATATCTAACTGATATTATTAAGAAAGACCTTGAAAAAAAGATGGTCTTTCTCGCTGGACCCAGGCAGGTAGGCAAGACAACTCTGGCCAAAAAATTCCTCGTTAAAGACCACGCTGGTTACCTAAGCTGGGACGTTCCCGAGGGCAGAGAGGCGATATTGCGGCGCAACTTCCCACTGGCCGATGTGGTGATATTCGATGAACTCCATAAGTTCAGAACATGGAGGAACTTTCTCAAAGGCACATACGACGACCCCAAGCGTAGCTTCAGGATTATAGTAACAGGAAGCGCGCGCCTGGATATCTTCAATCAAGGTGGCGATTCTCTCCAAGGGCGCTATAACCTGCTGCGCCTTCATCCCCTATCGGTCTCGGAGCTCTCAATCACTTCTTATGACGAGATGATGCAGTTGATCGCGCTCGGTGGTTTTCCAGAGCCATACCTATCCGGATCGCTCGAAGAATCTCGCCGGTGGTCGCGCCAGTATCGAACTCGGCTTATAGCTGGTGATATTCGAGACCTTGAAAGCATACAGGACCTCGGCAAGCTTGAGCAGCTAATGCTGCGAATACCTGATCTCGTCGGCAGCCCACTCTCTATCAATGCGCTCCACGAGGATTTGCAGGTTTCTCATAAAACGGTCGACCGTTGGATTGAAGTATTTGAACGTCTGTACGCCGTGTATCGCTTATCACCGTATGCGACTACGCGAATCAAATCGCTACGCAAATCAAAAAAGTGCTACCTGTATAATTGGTCGGTTGTGGAGAACGACGGCGCTCGCTTTGAAAATTTCATCGCATCACATCTCCTCAAGTGGACCCATTATCAGCAGGACGTTTATGGGCGAGACGTAGAGTTGTGTTTTTTGCGAGATAGTACCGGCAGAGAGGTGGACTTCCTGATCAGAGAGGGTCACAAAGTTCTCGGACTAATCGAATGTAAGGTGAGCGACACAGCAATCGATAAAAATTTGCGATATTTCTCGAAGATATTCCCCGAGGCTCAGGCGCTTCAGGTAGTGCGCGATGCCGCTTCAACCGATGCATACACGAATAACGGCATCGCGATTGTTCCGGCACTGGAGTATTTGAGGAGTTTGATCTAACGCGGCGCTTTGTGGAACACAGTGGACAGCGCGACTCCAGTCTATCTTGTCAGCGCTTTTCAACTTCCCCAACAGTACTTCGTAAAGCTTTTGGAATACGCCTTCTCGATGCCACTCTCGAAGTCGTCTAAGGCAGGTCATCTCTGGGCCACAACCAAGCTCCGGCGGCATATGACGCCACGGAATGCCCGTGCGAAGAACAAAAATTATCCCGGTAAGAACTTTCCGATCATCAAGGCGTGGACGCCCTCGACCATCAAAACGTCGCTTCTTCGGTGGCGGAATCAATGGCGCCACCATGTTCCAGATTTCGTCAGGTAGCCATTTCCCACCTGGTGCTGTTGTCGTCATGCCAATTATAGGACATAACTCGGCATTTTTAGATACAGGGTATTTTTGTTACGCGCTCTTAGTCTTAGTAGAGCTCGACCAAGACCGTTCCCACGCCCCTCCGGCGAGACGAACACCCTCCACACGAAACCTCGGTGGCGACTCTTGACACCCTGCCGTATCCTGATGCCAACGACACCGACTTAGGTAGTGTTACTACGCCGTCCTGGGGGATCCTGTACAGGAGCAGCAGAATCGCGGCGACGACCCTGATACGAGTTACACCGGCCTGCGCTCTTCAAGCCCAGAATCGCTCACTCATTCACCCAGCGCTTATGGAACGCGCGCTGCGCTTCCCAGTGTGGAATCACTTGGTATCCATCCTCGATGAGCAGACGCTTGGGAAAGCCAGACGCCACCCGCAAAACCGTCACCTCTAAACCCGCCACCGTAAAGAACACTCGCCATCCACCACTACTGAGCCGAAACACACCTTCACGTGGGGCCGATATACGGTGAATCCTACTTCTATGCGGCGTACGGCGCAGTATCTCGACCGTCTTTGCGATGAATTCTACCCCCCACTCTCGGCGCAGCCACTCGACCTGTTCGTGCGCCTCCGGCGCCAGGCTCACTGTGTAGCGCGCCGGCCTCTCCAACTCCTCGGCAATCTCTTCCAACCATCCCTGTCTCTGATCGGGAAAGGAATCGACCGCGCTTATGTAGGGCTTAATATCGAGTATCGGCGTCCTATCCAGGAGATCGGTATTGCCTACTATGATTCGATGCCCTTCGATTGCGATTAACGGGACTGCGGTAATACCGATAGGGCTCGGACGGTGCGGCGAGCGCGTCGCAAACACCCCTCTACGCTTGGCTGGTCCACGCGGAGGGGTAACAAGTGGTCGCCAATTAGGATTCCGATCAAACCACCAGATCAGCCATATGCGCTCGAACCCTTCGAGGTCTTTCAACCCCTGCCCCAAACGTCTTCCTGGATACAGCTCTATGATGTTCTGTTCAGTAACCCCGTCGCTCGGCTGGTGCGGCGTGTCGAACTTTACCACCTTTCCGGTGTGTATAATTCCTATCGGCTCACAGACGAACTGCATCAAAGGGCAACAGCATAGTCACAAGGGCTACGAAGCACGACGTGCCTGAACGGGCTGACTTACCTTTCCCTCATCACGACCACGGAAGCGCTCCCAATACAGAGCGACAGGCGACACGATGAAGATCGTCGAATACGCACCGAGGATGATTCCTGCTACCAAGTACAGGCTGAGGTCCTTAATATCGCCTTCGCCGATGACATATAGCGCCAAGGCAGAAAACAACGTCAATACATGCGTAATGATCGTTCTCGACAGGGTGAAATTGAGCGCTTCATTGATGACACTGGAGAGATCGGCTCCCTTGCGTTTGCCGCGCTCCTCTCGAACTCTATCGAATACGACCACCGTGTCATTCACTGAATAGCCCACGATAGTGAGCGCTCCGGCCAAGGTTGCCATTCCGATCAGATGACCCGAAGCCATATATATGCCTGTGGCGATCACTACGTCGTGAAAAAGCGCCACGATGGAGCCAAGGCCTACCGAAAACTCGAAACGGATCGCTATGTATATAAGGATCGCGATCAGGCCGAGCACAACCGCCAAGACCGCGCTTCTGCGAAGCTCCTTCCCCACAGTCGGCCCTACATAGTCGGTCTTCTGAATCGTCGCAGCATCACCGAAGGCTCCGTTCAGGGCGCCTTCTATTTTGGCGCGAACCGCATCCGACTCTGCAACCTCCGAGAGGCGGATCGAATATTCTTTTGCGGCACCCTGGAAGGCTTGAACTCGTGCGTCGGAAATTCCCTGCGACGATAGCCCTGCTCGAATCTTCTCGCTGTCGAAATCCCCCTGGAAGGTCACTAAGAACTCGTGCCCTCCGCTGAAGTCTGTTCCGAAACTTCCCTCTCCCTTGGTAAAAAACACGTAGAAGGAGGCGAGAATAGCGAGCGCTGAGATGACCATAAACAGGGGCGCCTTGCCCATGAAGTCTATCTTCGCATTGTGTGGAATAAGCTCTTTCATATCGTTTTACCTACCTAGATAGACAAGCCCTGCTTACCCTTGAGCTCGAAATAGTCGAACGCCAAGCGAGCAGCAAACACCGCGCAGAAGAGCGTGCTGAGTACTCCGATGGAGAGCGTAACCGCGAAACCTCGAATAGGACCCGTGCCAAAATAGTAAAGTATCATCCCTGACAGTAGCGTCGTGATGTTCGCATCAAAGATAGCACCGAAGGCCTTATCGAAGCCGGTATGCACCGCTACATCACGACCAGCGCCGTTTCGGATCTCGTCTCGTATACGCTCGAAGATGATCACGTTCGAATCGACAGCCATACCGATCGTGAGTGCCAAGCCAGCCAACCCCGGCAATGTGAGCGTAGCGCCGAAGAGCGAGAGCGCAGCTACCATCAGGACAGCGTTCAACACGAGCGTCACGACAGCCACCATTCCCGACTTGGCGTAGTACACCACCATGAAGAGGGCGATTACGACGAAGCCGACCGCCATGGCGAGTAGCCCCTTCTTGACCGACTCCATACCTAGGGTAGGCCCAACAGTACGCTCCTCGAGCACCTCAAGCGGTGCTGGCAGTGCGCCTGCCTTCAGAACCACCTTGAGCTGCTTAGCCTCGTCCGTCGTGAAGCCCCCCGAAATACTCGCACGACCTCCCGTGATCGCCTCGCGGATGACCGGATACGAGTACACGATGCCGTCGAGTACGATCGCCAGCTGTCGGCCAACGTTCTCCGAGGTAACCTTGGCGAATGTCTGAGCCCCTAAAGGCGAGAACACCACGAACACCTCGACTTGACCACTCTGGTCGAAATCCACTCTCGCATCGACAACTGAGTCACCCGTCATGAGGGTCTGGTCTTCGACTACGACGGGCGCCCCCTGCTTGTCCTTGAGCGCTATCGTCCCGACACCGGCGCTCGATGCGGCGCTTGGCATCAGTCGGAACTCGAGCTTAGCAACCGAGCCAACAACTTTCTTGACTGCATTCACATCGGAAACACCCGGCATCTGCAGGATGATACGATCCTCACCTGAGCGTTGAATAAGGGGCTCTGCCACGCCGAATTGATCCACGCGATTGCGCAACGTCTCCACGGCCTGTTCAATCGCGTCGTGCTCAATGCGCTGTGTCATGCGTGGGTCGATGCTGTAGACTAGCTTTGGCCTCGAGCCTTCGGTCTCTACGCCAGAGAACGTCAGGTCGGTCAACTTCTCGGCGACCGTTGCCTTGGCATCCTCGAGGAATGAATTCGTGAGCAACGTCACTTCGAGCTTATTGTCGGCGGTTACCGCGGACTGCGCGACTGCGATCTTCTTCGTGCGCAGCTCTGAACGCACGTTAACCAGTAGCGCCTGTAGACGACTCTTGACCGCCTCTTGCGCCTTCACGCCATACACGAGGTGTACACCGCCACTGATGTCGAGTCCGAGGGCTAGCGGACGGGTAAACCAATTCGCCGAAAAACTATCTCGGAATGCGGTGGGCAGCAGACATAGCACAGCTGCTAGTGTCACTGCTGCGAGGATGATAGCTCTCTGAAAGGTGTCTCTTCCCATTTCGATATCCGTTGATCCCGTTGACGTTAGGCTGCTTCGGCCTTCTGCTCTCCACCGGCCCGCTTGAGGACGTGGGACTGCTCGACCTTGATCTTGACGTTCGGAGCTATCTCCAGAACGACACAATCCTTCTCGATCCCCGCGACCTTAGCGATAATACCGCCGGAGGTCACAACGGAATCACCGCGCTTGAGCGACTCCAGGAGGCTCTTGTGTTTCTTGAGCTTGGCATCCTGCGGCTTGATCACCATGAAGTAGAATATGAGATAACACACCGCGAGCATCGGAAGCATGCTCACGAGCGAACCGAAAAACGAAGGCTCTCCTGGGTTCGCAACTGGAGCAGGCCCGAAGACCTCCTGCTGAGCAGCTGGCGCCACGGCACTCCCGTCTTGGGCCGCCGACATCCCTGCGGCACCCACAACACACGCTACACAAGCGAAGCTGACCACTACTGAACGGATATATCGAAGCATGCAACCACCCTACCTAGCACCATGAATGTTGAATAATGGGGACAATCCCCTCGAAATACGGCACTAGCATCATGGGAGATACCACGGACAGTGCATAAAGAAAACGGGGCAATGTTCTGGCCGCCAGGCCCGTCACAGTGCCCCTTGGAAACTTGAAGTCCGCCCCCCTTCAGATACCGGCGACCGCCGGCAGGCTCACGAACGGCTTGAGCGCATCTGGCACATCGACCGCGATAGTAGCTTCCCGTCCTGGAGCAACGCTCACGAAGCTCACAGGGCACTCTATCAACGTCGACACATGGCGCACGAAGTCTCTAACCGACTGCGGGAGATCCCCCCAACTGCGCACTCCGGAGATATCCTCTGACCACCCAGGGAGCTCCACGTAGCGAGGCTGTATCCGTGCGTAGTCTTCTATCAATGCGGGAACGTCGTCGAGCACCTCGCCGTCCACATCGTAGCCTGTACACACCTTTATCTTTCGCAGCCCGGTCAGCACGTCGAGCTTCGTGAGAATTACAGAATCAATGCCACTCACCCGCACAGCTCGCTTCATCGCCAGAGCATCGAACCAACCACATCGACGAGGCCTACCTGTTACCGTGCCGAACTCCTTTCCTCGACTACGAACCTCCTCGCCGACCGACTCCTCCATTTCGGAGGGAAACGGTCCTTCTCCGACACGCGTACAGTAGGCCTTGGCAACTCCGAGTACGGCGTTAATCTCGCGCGGTCCGAGCCCAGCACCGGTCAGCGCTGCACCCGCGATCGTCGATGACGAGGTCACGTACGGATAGGTGCCGTGCATCTGATCAAGCAGCACCCCTTGCGCCCCCTCGAAGATCACGTTCTCGCCCCGTCGCAGCGCCTCGTAGAGCACTTTACTTCCATTACCTATGAACGGAGCCAGAATAGCGGCCTCCTGCTCGAGCTTGGCCCACACCGACTCAAAATCTACCTGCGTATCGCTCTTCAGCACATGCTCGAGCAGTTGGTTCTTCTCCTCGACATGCGCTCGAACAACCTCCTTCATTCGAGAGGGATTCAAAAGATCGGCGCAGCGTATGCCGGAGCGTTGAGAGCGATCCTCGTATGCGGGGCCTATTCCTCGTCCGGTTGTACCTATGCGCAGCGGTCCACGCTGACGCTCACGAGCCTTGTCGACCATGATGTGATAATCGAGGACCAGGTGCGCATCACGATCGATCATGAAGGTCTCTGGAGTTATAGTGACACCCGCCGATCGCACCCGCTCGATCTCCGAGAGCAACACAGAAGGATTGAGCACAACCCCCGCCGCGAGCAGCGATCTGACTCCAGGGCGCATGATCCCGCTCGGAAGGAGGCTGAGTGCGGTTTTGACCCCGTCGACTACGATCGTATGTCCAGCGTTGTTGCCGCCCTGAAAACGCACGACCCACTGAGCCTTCTCAGTGAGCACATCGACTATCTTGCCCTTTCCCTCGTCTCCCCACTGCGCTCCGACAACCACTATCGCTGTCATATCTCTATCCTCCCTGAGCCCCCATTGTTAAGCACTTGCACTACCCCTCTGTGGTTGTCGTGCTACGTTAACCTCAAATCCTACATTACCGGCGGAATCGACCCTGAGAAGCCCCAAGGTTTCGCTCGCTGCCCCCTCGGCGCAGTAGGCGACTATCCCCTCAACATCGTCCAACGAAGCTAGCAGGGGCACCACCGCCACCAAGGCCGACACGCGCCCTTGGAGAAGATCGATGGCGATCTGCGAAGGAACCGTCATACGCGGCACATGAGGAACGAGAATGGACCAATCCTGTACACAGTCCCACGAGAGATCTTCGAGCGCCACCGCCTCTGAAACAGAAAAATGCCCCGACCCCTCGCGGCAGATCGTCTCGGCCGCAGCACCGCAACCGAGCTTCTCTCCCAGATCGCGGGCCAACGCTCGTACGTAGGTTCCGGGTGTACAGACTATGCGATACGCGATCGTATTCCCCGAGACCGCTGTCACGTCAAATCGGTCGACGGTTACCTGCCGACTTTTGAGCTGAACATCGTGCCCCGCCCGCTCGAGCTGATAGGCTCGCCTGCCACCAACCTTGACAGCGCTCACCTTAGGCGGCACCTGCTCAATCGCCCCCACGAAATCTCGGGCCGCTATCGAAACAGCCTCGAAGGCCGGCACACTCGTCGACTCCTCGATCACATCACCCGTCATATCGTCGGTGGTAGTTCGCACTCCGAGCCGCATGGTGCCTGAATACACCTTCATTCCATCTAGGGCATACGAGGCAACGCGCGTGGCGCCGTTTACAAGGCAGATCAGGAGTCCAGTGGCATCGGGATCCAAGGTACCGGCGTGACCGACCTTATCGGCTTTGAGCTGCCGCTTTACCCGAGCGACGACAGCGGCGGACGACATGTTCGCCACCTTGTCGATCAACACAACTCCGTTACGCATGAGACGCTACGAGCGCTGCACGGACTGCGGATCGAAGCTCATTCTGCAGCGTTGCGAAGTCTCGTCTCCATCGAAATGCCGCTGCGGGCTTGTGCCCTCCACCGCCAAAGGCCTGCGCTATCTGCGACACGTCAACCGCGCCTTGGCGGGCACGCAGACTTACGCGCCACATATCCACGTCTTCTTTGAAGAGCACAGAGACCTTTACACCTTCAATATCTCTCCCACGCTCGGCGAGCGAATCGGAATCTAAGATCGAAGCACCCAGCCGCTTTATCATCTCCTGGGTGACCGTAATCTCGGCAAACTGGCCATCAAAGAGCAGCTGCACATCAACAAGCGCCTCGGCCTGCAGCCGCACCGCGGCCAACGACTGTGTAGCGAAGAGCTCTTGCGTCAAACGGTCCGGTCGAGCGCCACGCAGCATCAATTTGTGTGCGGCGAGAAATGTGCTCGGAGCAGTGCTGGAGTAGCGGAACGATCCAGTGTCCCCGATGATACCGGCCATGAGGCACTCCGCGCTCTCGGGTGAGATGATATCGTGCTGCGCCGTCCTCTTCTCCAGCTCCGACAAGAGATCGAACACCAATTCAGATGTCGAGCTGGCTCCTTCGACCACCATGTTGAGATGGCCGAAATTCGAGTTAGATGTGTGGTGATCGATGTTAATGACGTGAGGCGCCGAGCGCACGAACGAGAGGAACGAATCCCCGACCCGCTCGATTGCGCCACAATCACACACTATAACGAGAACTCCTTGGTCGATGGTGCTCGGTAAAACCGCACTCACCTTCGAAGCCCCAGGGATTACATTGTAGCGGGCTACGAACCCGCTCTCGTTATACACGGAGACCGCACGCCCAAGGCGCTCCAGCCCCCAAGCCAAACCACACGAAGAACCGTACGCGTCAGCGTCTGGGTTGGTGTGAGATATAACTATGACCTGTTGCGAGGCGAGAATCGTCGACATGACCGCGTCGATCTGAGGGAGCTCTCGGGCACATTCTATCATATCGCGTTCCGTAACAATCCGATCCGACGAACCGTATTACGAGCTGGCGTCTTCCGGTCCCTTTATCCGTCCCATCAGACGCTCTACCTGCTCGACGGTATCGAGCGTGTCGTCGTAGTAAAACCTGACCGCCGGTACGAAACGGATACCAAGCTCCTTGGCCAAGCGACGCTTGAACAGGCCTTGAGCGTTCTCAAAAGCCCCCTCGACCTCCGCTATTCGAGCCTCTCTGTCGGCATCAGAGGGAAATGAGACCACCCAGTAAGCCTTAGCCTGACGGAGATCCGGAGAGACCATCACCGAGGTGATGGTCACCAGCGAAAATCGTGGATCGGCCGTATGGATCAGGTGCTCTGCAAGGAGCTCCTTAATGCGCTCTGCAACCTGATATACCCTGCGACTTCCAGCCATACGACCTTGTACCTTTCACCACTACTAACCGAGACCGACACTAGTCGAGGGTTGGCGCAACTTCCTTGTATTCGAAGACCTCTATGACATCTCCGATCTTCACATCGTTGAAGCCCTCGAGACCGATACCGCACTCAAAGCCAGCCTGAACCTCTTTGACGTCGTCCTTGAAACGACGAAGACTGCCCATCTTGCCTACGTGTATCACACGATTGTCGCGAAGAAGTCGCGCGTACGAATTACGTCGTACGAGCCCGCCAGTGACGTAACACCCAGCCACCGTACCGATCTTCGGCACACTAAAGGTATCGCGAACCTCCACTCGACCGAGCGTCGACTCCTCCTTGATAGGCTCGAGCATTCCGACCATCGCGTTCCTTACGTCGTCCAGCAGCTCGTAAATGACTCGATAAAATCGGATCTCTACGCCCGCTGTCTCCGCGTCGGTTATGGCCCGTGGCTCTCCACGCACACCGAAACCAACGACGATCGCTTTCGAAGCTATCGCCAACTGCACGTCACTCTCTGTAACGCCACCTACGGCCGCATGCAGCACTCGCACCTTGACCTTCTCGCCCGAGAGCTTCTCTACGGACTGTTTAACGGCCTCGACGGAACCTGCGACATCCGCCTTAAGGATGATATTGAGTTCGAGAGCAGCCTGATTGTTGGCGCGCTTGGCAAACTCCTCAAGGCTGATCGGACCCGAAGCCAACGCACGCTCCTCTTGCGCTTTACGTTGCGCACGGTTGCTTGCCACCTCACGCGCATCGGCTTCACTCTCGACTACGAGGAAATCGTCACCCGAATCCGGCGTCCCGTTGAGGCCAGTAATCTCCACCGGTGTGGAGGGCCCAGCTGTCGTCAACTTCTCACCGCGGTAATCGGTCATCGTCCGTACGCGTCCGAACTCCGCACCGCTTACGAAGATATCGCCAACGGAGAGACTTCCCGCCTGTATCAGCACGGTAGCTACTACCCCGCGCCCACGATCCTGTCGACTCTCGATAATCGTTCCCTTAGCGCGCCTGTCCGGATTCGCCTTGAGCTCTTTGACCTCGGCGAGGACCAATACGCCCTCGAGGAGCTCCTCGATTCCGGTACCCTTGAGAGCTGAGACCGGCAGGAACATCGTGTCCCCACCCCAATCCTCTGGCTGGAGTCCGAACTCAGCCAGCTGAGTTTTGACCTTGTCCGGATTCGCGTCAGGCTTGTCCATCTTGTTGACCGCCACGATTATCGGAACCTTAGCGGCTTGAGCATGGTTGATAGCTTCGCGCGTCTGAGGCATCACGCCGTCATCTGCGGCAACAACTAAGATGACGATATCCGTCACCTGCGCTCCGCGAGCACGCATCGCCGTAAAGGCTGCGTGTCCCGGGGTGTCGATGAAAGTGATCGAACGGCCATCGGCAGTAGTCACGCTGTACGCCCCAATGTGCTGTGTGATACCACCAGCCTCCTTGGCCGCTACTGCGGTGCTGCGGATCTTGTCCAACAGCGAAGTCTTTCCGTGATCGACGTGACCCATCACCGTCACGACCGGAGGACGAGGCTTCAAGGAACCAGCCTCCTCTTCGACCACATCTTGGATGATGTCCTGCTCGTTAAACTCTGTGTGCTTGACCTCGTACCCGAGCTCATCGGCCACGATCGACGCGGTATCCTTATCGATAGCGTGATTGATGGTAGCCAAAATTCCTAGGCTCAGGAGCTTCGCTATCACTTCACCAGCCTTGAGGCTCATCTGCTTCGCGAGTTCACCGACCGTTATGGAATCTCCGAGTTCGATTACTCGCTTGGCGACCTTGGGCTTCTCAGCCTCTTGCGAAAATCCTCCGCGGCGATCATCAAGTCCTTTACCACCCCTACCTTTCGAACGACGAGGCTCACGACTGCCGTAATCAAGTAAGTCGACACTGCTGATCTCACGCTTGCGCCCCTTCTTGAAGCCCTTACGCGGACCCGACTCCTCCTCTTCGACCACAACCTCTCGACCTGGTTCCTTGACAGGCACACCCTTGGTCGGCCGCTTTACCTCAGTCGGTTTGACTATAACTCGTCGTTGCGGGAGCTCGATCTTGCCGAGAATTCGCGGACCAATAGCTGGCTTGGCTTCGACCGCGGCGAGTACGGGGACCTCCGGAGCTTTCTCCACGGACTGCTGAACAACAACCTCCGGAACACTCTCGATCACCTCGGGCTCAGCCAGCACATCCTCTGCCGGCGCCTCTGCTTCCTGTTCCTGCTCGAATTCCTCGATGACCTCAGGGGCCTCCGGGATCAGCACTTCTGCTTCCTGAGCTGGCTCCCCATCGGGAAGAGCTCTAGCGGCCCCTCCGTCCGACACCATGTGCGCGGTACGGTCCTCTGTGACCGCCGCTGTCGGGGCAGCTGCTGTCGTGGGCGCCGTGGCGGGAGCCTCAGTTCCATCAGCTTGGCGACGACGACGAATGACGTCACCCTGTCGTCGCTCGACAACCATGTCAGTACTACCTGTAACACGGTCAACACGCGTGGTCAGAACCTCTGAGTTAGAGCTCTTGGGCGTCCCCATCGCCTGTCGAATAATCGCACGGCGAATCGCATCGGCCTCGTCGGCGTCGAGCGAGTGAGAATGAGAGCTTTTACCCTTCATTCCAAGTTCCTGAGCTCGAGTAATGACAACCTTGTTGTCGACTCCAAGCTCCTTAGCAAGTTCGTAAATTCTAATTTTTGACATGCCTAACTTTCGTGAAAATCCCGTTCTTTACTTCTTCGTTTCTTATACTTCCGTTCAAACCGTTGCCGACCCTGCTGTGCAACTCACAACCGTACTCGGCGTCTTTCGGGCGCCCCAGTCCCCTTCTTGGACTGCAGCTGTTTCTCTCCATCGCTGGAGAGACCGGCAGAGGTCGCCTGCGCAAGAAGCTCTGCAAACACTTGCGAGACCTGCTGCCCGTGCAAAGTGCCTGCGGGAACTCTCAAAGCTCGCTCCCACCGGGCCGCGTGTGCCGCTCTTGCAAGACAATGAGTCTCTGCATGAACGTATGCGCCACGACCCCGCGAATCAAATTCGCGATCCAACTCCAAACGACCCTCGGTACAAACGAGTCGAATCAAGTCCCTTTTTTCCGCCCTTGAGCGGCAGACGCAACACGTCCGCTCTACCCTTTTGACGGAGCCTGCCACGATACCCTACAGGCTCGTTACGGGACGCTGCGCGCCCGCCCGAAGAAACGAATCGACGACCTTTCGAATCTCCTCTATCTCCCCCTCGTCGATACCGCTCACTTGCCGCAAGGCCTCGTCGTCAGCCTCCACCAAGCTCTGAATCGTTCCGAATCCACCACTGATGAGCATCTCTCTCACGTCTGCAGTGAGAGGCAACCGCTCGAGGTCACTCAGCGTGTCTGCACTGAGAGCTCCCAATTCATCGGCCTCATCTCCGAGCTTTTCAGCATACTCCTTCGCATTCTTGTGAATCTCGGAAGCTTGGTCCTGGCTGAGCCCCTCTACCTCAAAGATATCCTCGAGATTCGCATCTGCTACCTCGCGAACAGTCCTGAAGCCGTGTTGGAACAACAGCTCCGCGTGCATGAAATCCACACCAGGAATAGCGCTGAGAGCAGCGCGCGCCCGGCGAGCTTCCTCTTCAGCAACCGACACACTACGAACGTCGATACGCCATCCCGTAACCTTGGATGCGAGCTTGACGTTTTGACCCCGTCGACCGATTGCCAGCGAAAGCTGGTCATCCGGAACGATCACCTCCATAGAGTGTTCCTCTTCGTCAACCACAACACGGTTCACCTCGGCAGGCGAGAGCGCACGTGCGACGAAAGAAGGCTCATCTGGCGTCCAGGTGATGATGTCGATGCGCTCTCCGCGCAGCTCCTGAACTACTGCCTGAACGCGCGATCCCTTGATACCTACGCACGCTCCGACCGGATCTACGCTCGGGTCATTTGAGTATACCGCAATCTTTGCGCGCTCACCCGGCTCTCGAGCAACTGCCTTGAGCTCGATGACCCTGTCAGCGATCTCGGGCACCTCGAGCTCAAAGAGCTTCTTCAAGAGGTCAGGATGGCTGCGAGTCAGGATAATCTGCGGCCCACGAGCCGAACGGTCTACGTCGAGGATCATTCCTCGCAACCGATCGCCAGGACGATAGCGCTCCCGCTGAATCTGCTCTCGCTTCGGCAAAATAGCCTCAGTGCGTCCGAGATTGACAATGATATTGCCCCGCTCCAGTCGCAGCACGATGCCGTTGATCAGGTCGCCCTTGGAGTCCTTGTACTCTTCGTAAATAACGCCGCGCTCGGCATCGCGGACCTTTTGCATTATAACTTGCTTGGCAGTCTGCGCTGCTATGCGCCCGAGAACGTCGGTGTTTAACTTCTTTCCGAGCTCATCGCCAACCATCGCATCGGGATCCACTTCGACACGCGCATCTTCCAGCGCAATCTGGGTATCGGGATCCTCGACGCGGTCTACGACCACCTTGAACTGTACAACTTCGATCTCACCGGTCTCGTCATTGAACTTGGTTTCGAGGTTAAGGTTGTGGCCGTAGTGCTTACGAGCCGCCGACAACATCGCGGACTCAACAGCCTCAACGAGCACCTGCTTATCAATCCCCTTGTCACGCCCCATTTGGCTCAGGATCGCGTTCAAGTCAAAAGTTGACATAACCATTCACCTCAATCGTACACTGGTCGCCCCACCGGGTTCGACCACACACTCTTCAAAAAATCAAAACTGGAAGTCGACCTTCGCCTCTTTGACATCCGATAGATGCACGGAGAAGCTCTCTCCCTTATCCTCACTCTTGAGCCTCAAGAGGTCTCCCTCGAGGGACTCTACGGCACCAGTCACCACGAGGATGCTGTTCGTCTCGGGAACTCGGAACTTGACCTTAACCCGCTCTCCAACCGCACCCGCGAAGTGCTCTGGGCGCCTCAAGCGTCTGTTGACACCGGGACTAGAAACCTCGAGCAGACAATTTTCCGGAACGAACGCACTCTCTTCGTCCATGTCTAGCAATCGCTTGCTAACTCGAACACAATCCTCGAACGACACGCCCCCTCGCCGCTCTCCGGACGACTGCGCCTCTTCGCTTTCGTTCACTACGGTCGGCCTTGTTATATAAACTCGTAGCGCCCCGCCTCCTTCGCCCGGCAGATCAAGATCGAACAACTGAACCCCTTCAGACTCCGCTACTTCGCGGATGGTGTTCCACAACGATCCTTGTCCCAACAGTGAAGAGCGTTGCTCGCTCATACTAACCCCGACTCAAAAAGCCTCACATGCTCCGCTGTCTCCGCCTTCGAGCAGACCGCAGATACAACCCTACGGACCGCCACTGAAACGTGACCCTGATAAACCAACGTGTAACCAGGATAACGAAAACGAATGCGAGACCGCATCCGCCCGGCAAGGAACTGCCAGAGCGACGTGAGGATAACACATCACTACCCTCGTAACAAGTAAGAGACATCTTCAGACCCTCACCAAAGAAAGAATATCTTCAGGTACTTACGGCACCACTGGGCAGATCGGCCCACTCGATAGGCTCAAAACACTCACGACGATGGAAATCCGGCCTCTCCTCTCGCAGCGGCAGGGAAGAGAGATATCTCATGCGAGGAATGTGTATGATTGCCGAAATGTGAACCCCTACAACCTTCTCGAGCGGAATCATGAGCTCTCGCAAAGGCACGGAAAAAACCACTTCCCAGGCATCCCGCTCGAGCTTTGACTCGACAGACACCTCTGCAGGCACCGGATTTACCACGACTCGCGATCTGTACGCAGTGAACCCGCAACTCCACCAGGCTCCAGTCGGACTCACATTGAATTCCTGATACCGCCCCTCACCATCCATCAAGAAGAATTCTGCGACGTCGTGTTCCCACAACCCTTCGACGAATGCCCCTCGAAGATGTGCGGTATCGAACGTGGCACGACCTGGTACGTGACTTACGAACCACAGGCGTAAATCATCACACACGAGTGCCCACTCGAGGGGAGCATCGAGGCGCACGCCATCCCAACTAACCTCGACGACAGAGCGCGCTACGGCGCGCGCCCGCTCCGGCGTAACACAATCATCTGATACGTACACTTTCATGGCACTAGCTCTAGGTTTTACGTCTCAACAGACTCTGTCACTTCTCGCACAGAAACTCATCAGAGAACATCGAAAAATTATCCGTTTGGGGCATCGACTCGCGGCCCTCCCCATCTAACAAAGATACCTCTCCATTTGAGTATCGCGTTGAGAAGATCACATGCTAGCCAGGGAAACAACTCCGAAGAAACTCGTTCACACACCTAACCGTTGGGTTCCGTATCACTCGCCTCTGCTGACGGATATCGCCTCTGCGCTCTCGCGTATCGAGTGCCCCATCGTACTCGATCTCGGCTCGGGAAGCGCTGAGTCACTGGGATTCTACTCGCGCTTCGACGCCAAGGTGTTCGTCGAAGACCTACGCAATGACATCTGCACAGCTGGCGCCGACGACCATGCGCTTACGTCGGCTGTCGACAGGATCGCGCAGCACGGTCCCAAGGGCGCGTATGAAGTGGTAATGGTGTGGGATCTCCTTAACTATCTACCCTTACGACTGCGCGCACCCTTCGCGCAGTACGTGAACAAGCTGACCCTTACTGGATCTCTGCTGCACGTCTCCGTGTGGACGACGACTCTCATGCCTGAGTCACCGCTGCATTTCGAACTTCTGAGCGGAGACGAGGTGCTGTACCGCCTGGAAGAACCTCCAACCCGCGTATCCCCGCTCATCACGAAGCCCGATCTCGCTAAACTTTTCCCGGAGTTTGAGCGTGTACGGAGCTTTTTATCGAGAACGGGAATCGAAGAGCAGCTCCTCGTGAAGAGGAGCTAATTAACGACTACGCTCATTCTCTCTGGCGCCTTCCGAATCGAGAGCGTCCCGTAATATTCCCTCCGCACTCTTTCCTTCGAGCGCCAAGCGCCGCGCTCGCTCGAGCGACAATCCCATGTCGTGGCCGCGCCCAACCCCCGAAAAAACGTAGTGTCGCGCATCTCCGTGTCGGACAGCGTCGGGACACGACGGTAGGTCGAGGAGCGTCATTGCCTTGTCGCACGGCACACACTCCTCGCCTGCTTCGTAGACAAAGCGAAGAAACACCTCCCCAGTTCGCCTGCGCTCGCGTCGCACATCCAGCACGAGAGGCTCTCTCGCGACCCTTGTGAGTTGCTCGTCCGACACTCGACGCTCCCACGGCGAACCTCCCCCGAGAGAAAAGGGGAACCAGGAACGATAGTTCGCTGGAGCATTCCGCAACACAGCCAGCGATGCCGGAGCGAGTTTTTCAGGTGCTCTGTCGAACACACCGCGCTGATCCGGTGAGTGCCCCAGAAACACCATGCAGTGCGTGGTATCGCACAACTGTTCTTCCGAATGTCCTCGCACGTGTCCTCCATGGAGCGCATTCCACAGCACGACCGCCCGCAATGCTTGACGAGCTGCCCGAGGAAGACCATCGCCCTCGCTTGCAACAACAGCATCGGCATACGTCTCTCGATCCGTAGTAAGCGTCCTCTCGTCAGCGCTAACGACACCTGCGAGCAGTCGACTTCGCCGCGCTCGAGGCGCTCCGGTTGTCACAGCCCACACTCCACACGATGTCGCTCGCCCACCAAGTGAAAGCCGCGTCTCCCTACACCCCGGTACGCCGTCGAAGACGCTCAGAGCCCACGCCGACCTCGGCAACTGCGAGAGGAGCGCCACTCGCACATCGATCTCGCCCGAGCGAAACTCCCCCCTCCACCGCTCGAGAACCGGCAATGCCAACTCCGCCAACGAGGCACCCCGTACCCCTGACTTGCGGAACACCGCTATCAAGGTCGGTGCGTCCGCAGGCCAAAACACCGCCAAATGTCCAACCAACGGCTCACCCTTGGAATCCGAAACGCTTCCCGTCTTCGCGCCTGCACTAAGCTCGCGCAGCAGCGCCACGAAACGAGGTGGGGCATTGTGCAAAGTAGAGCGTGCATCGCTCCCCTGAGAGCGCAGTATCGAGAACGCCGCAGGAGAATGTAAGAGCGCGGAACGTATCAGACGCGCGGAAGTCACCAGAGAAAACTCGAAGGGGAATTCACCTCGAGCGTCACGCTCTCCCAAAAGCGCCCGACCCCCGAGTCCATCCCGCCAGGTTCCTCCAACACCTTGCACGAAGTGCCGATATCGAGTCAGGTCTACTCGGTCGACACTCCTTTCGAGGGTAGCGGTGTCGCTTGCGAGCAACGCACCAAGCTCTGCCTCGGTTTTAGGTTCTTGCAAACTGGCAACGAACGGAATCTTGAGCAGCGAACCTACCGGGGTCAAACTTTTTTGATCACCGGCTTCGGCAAGCACCCTCCCGCTCGAGTAACTCATGAGAACGAAGGAAAACTGATCAGAGATGCGCGCATTGTGTGCAAGCACCTTCTCGATCTCCGGCGACACGGCGCACGCAGCGATCGGCCATCCGTAGTGGCCAACGAGGCGCGCAATCGTTCGCAGATGGTGAGGCATGAGCGGAGCGCGCAGCCGCGTAGCTTTGCGCACGGCCTCTATCTCGTCCTCACTCGGCATAACCTCGAGACTGCCGTAAACTTCACCACTGAACGCAATCGCCGCGGCTTCCTCAGCCCAGGCCGGAAGAGACCCCTTACAGGTCCGATAACTCGCTTCGTGGACCAACTCGTGGCGCAGATACACCGACGGCGCTACGCCGCCAGTGGGCTCAGGGCGGATGGAAACGACACCCGGCCGCCAACCTGCTGCGTGCGATGCCGAGCCCCCTTCGAAGGGAACAACAGAAACTGGAGACTCTGACGTGGGTACCGAGTACCCTCGGGCTGCAAGCTCGCGCAGCGCTGCGTCACCGTCGCGCTCTAGCATCGGAATAGTTGCCACAATGCCTGCCATAACGAGAGCTGACGCACCTTCGAAGAGCCTTACTCCCATCGCATGCCTCACGCGCCCGCTACTGGCCACAGCTACGCGCCCTCGATACCTACCGCTCGTTGTTGGCGCTTGAGCGCCACAGGGGCTCGTACTGGCGGCACCAGATCATCTCCGGCAAACGGCTTCAAAAGGTTGGACAGATCGCGTCGACCTCCGCGCACGTAATCCTGCGCAAGCAGTGGCCCAACCTCTTCCTGCGCCGCTCCACATTCTTCGGTAAGATAACGGAACACCAAATCCGCCAAGACCCGTAAATTTATCGAAGCGCGACGCCCAACCTGCGCAAAAAGCCACTCACTAAAGCGCATGAAGGCAGTAAACGCCGAGTCGTGCGACTGAAGGAGCACACGCCTCGAAGAGATGAAGTTTCCACTATTTGCCACGACGTCCCAGTACCGAGCGAATCTCCCGATTCGCTGCAGATCGTGGAAGGTTATATCGCGCGTACACACGATCTCGTAGGGTGGCTCATCGCTGTACCGCATATTGTACTCGTGGTCATGTCTTCCGATCGGTGTACCTCGAAGACGTTTGAGAATGCCCACTTGGATCTCTTGAGGGTCGAGCGCAACCAACTCGTCGAACCCCGCGGCAAAGCTCTGTAGAGTCTCACCCGGAAGTCCGGCGATCAGATCGACATGCAGATATGCCGAGGTCTCTTCTCTCAAGAACGAGAGGTTCTCTTTCAACTTCGCAACGTCTTGCCGACGACTGATATTGGCACTCACCTCGGGGTTGAGCGTCTGCACCCCTATCTCAAGCTGAAGACTCCCTGCCGGGAACCTCTTAACAAGCTCTCGTAGCTGAGACGGAAAACGATCGGGCACCATCTCGAAGTGCGCGAAAAGCCCCGGCTCCATCCGCTCGAGAAAAAACGAAAGGATCGCGGCTGAGATCCTCACATTCAGATTGAACGTGCGATCGACGAACTTGAATGTCCGAGCACCCCGGTCGAACAGCATCGAGATCTCGCTGAGGACCCGTTCGTGATCAAATTGCCGGACCGGAATATCGATCGAAGAGAGACAGAACTCACAGGTAAAGGGACATCCCCGCGAAGCTTCGACGTATATGACACGATTGGCGATATCCCCGTCCGAATAGTGTCGATACGGAAGTTGCACGTCAGCCAAGGCAGGCAAGCCACCTGAGATAACCTTGGTCGTAGGCCGATCACCAGCAAGGAGCTTCCGACAAAGCTCGGAAAACGCCAGATCCGCCTCACCGGTGATGAGATAATCGGCTAATGCAACGATCGGTTGAGCCTCGTGCTCGTAGCTCACCTCGGGTCCACCCAGCACCACCACGAGCTCTGGACGAACCTTTTTAAGGAGCGAGATCACCTCTCTGCTACGCACAACGTTCCAAATATAGACCCCAAAGCCCACTATCAGCGGGTCACGATCCAAAATAGCCTCTGCTATTTCTCGCGCGGGTTGAGAAGCCTCGAACTCAGCGATCTGCGCACACTGTTGCAACTCGCCCATATTGGCGAAGAGATAGCGTAGGCCAACCGAGGCATGGATAAAGCGCGCATTCAGCGTCGCAAGGAGTATCGTACTCATATGCCACGAGTGTCGCGCATCGCGCGGCTAACTGCCAGCCCCGTGAACACCACCAGGGTAAGAAGAAAAAATAATCAGAACTGATCCACCAGCACGCCCGGTGCCCCCTCGGCGTGTGGTATGCACCCACACTAACGTATCACCACATCATCCGTAAGCTCGTTGGGAGAGCCATCCGTCGGAAATAGCTCTCGTAACAAATCCCCAATGCCGACGATTGCATCGCATACCGCCGATTCGAATCCGTGTATCGACACCTGGCGCTCGAGGCCAAGGCAGATCTCCCCCCACTGGCGCGCAGTGACGCGGCCATTCAAGCCTCTGTCAGCTACGATCTCCGCATCTCTTTCAGCAACCAACAGATACAGCAGAACACCATTGTTGTGCTCCGTATCCCACACCCGCTCACGGGCGAAAACCTCCAGCGCCCGCTCGCGCGCACTCGTGCCCCCCAAGACGTATTGCATGCCGGGCGTTGCCTCGATCACGACCCGAATCTGCCCAGAATGCCCCCGCTCTGCGGCCGTGATCTGGTCTGTAATGCGCGTCCGCGATTCGCTACTCAGCAATCGACGCACGTGCCATTTGCCGGTAAACGCATGCTGCAAGAAATGCTTCATCACCACCTCCCCGAGGCGCCACCGCCACTGAAGCTGCCGCCCGAGCCGAAGCTTCCTCCACCAAATGTCCCACCGAAACTTCCGCCCCCGCTCGAGCTCCGCCCACGCGAACCGCTCGCAAGCGCTTCGAACACCACCTCTCGAAAAAAGACCAGGAGCCAGATCGCCGCGGCCGCTGCCAGTGAGCCCAGAATCGAAGAAACGAGAAGCGTTACAGCTAAACCGCCCAAGGCGCCCACAGAAGCACCAACACCACTACCGAAAAGACTTGCTAGAGCACTGCCGATAAAAAAGAAAAGCAGCACCAAAAACAACCAACCGCCCCACTGCTCATCCCCGCTCGGCACAGGTGGCGGAAGGTCGATTCCGTGGATACGATTGATCACAGATTGCACACCAGCATCCACCCCGCCTGGGATGTCGCCTTGACGAAAACGGGGCAGGATCTGCTCCTGAATGATCCGAAAGGCTATCAGGTCTGGAATGTCCCCCTCGAGGCCCCGCCCCACTTCGATGCGCACAGCCCGGTCCTGCACCACTACCAATACAAGCACACCGTCGTCGATTCCTTTCCTACCCAACTTCCATTGGTCGACGACTCGGATGCTGTATTCCTCGCTCGTTTCGGGTGCAGTCGTACCAACTACGAGTACAGCGACCTCGCTACCTTTCTCCTCTTTGAGCTTACGTAGCTTCTCCTCAAGCTGCGCCTTCGCGCCCCCCAAAACACCCACCTGATCTATCACCGGACCATCGAGTGGCGGAATTTGCTGGATGTCCGCCTGCCCCTCGGACATCGAGAGGTAGGCGAACAGGAGCGGAATAAACAGGAAGAGTAACCGCATACTACTCAAATGAGACCTTGGGCGCTTCGGCTATCTCTTTCTCGTTCTCTACTGTGAAATTCGGCTTGGTAGAATATCCGAACAGCTTGGCGGTGAGATTGGACGGGAATGACCTTACTGTCGTGTTGTAGGAGCGTACGGCCTCGATGTATCGCGTACGCGCGACGACTATCCGATTCTCCGTTCCTTCCATCTGTGCCTGCAGATCGCGAAAATTAGCATCTGCTTTTAGTTGAGGATAATTCTCGGCAACGGCAAGCAATCGCCCAAGCGACCCCGATAGAGCGGTTTGTGCCTCTTGAAAGCGCTTGAAGGCCTCTTCGTTAGTGAGCAGAGTCGCATCCGCTGTGAGCGATGTGGCCTTCGTACGGGCCTCGGTGACCTTAGTGAGCACCTCCTGTTCGTGCGACGCATACCCCTTTACGACATTTACCAAGTTGGGGATCAGGTCCGCTCTACGCTTGTACTGATTGACCACATCCGACCACATAGCAGCAACCTGTTCATCCTGCTGTTGAATAGTGTTGTACCCACAGCTTCCCACTCCTACCAGCGCCAACACCCCGACTATGATCGCAATCAGATTCTTCATATTCGTCCCCTGCTAGACATTCGAGCGTCTTGTATAAACGTATTCATTTGGAATTTCCAGTACAAGTCACACCGCAGCGTTGCAAGGAAGCTCTATGGAAACAACCTGGATAGTCGTCGCAAGCCGAAGCGAGGTTCGTGTCTTCGAAATGGCTCGAGCCGACGAGGAGCTTCGCGAGGTGATTGGGGTGGGGAATGCCAGTGGCAAACTCAAGAACATCGATATCGATAGCGATGCTCCGGGCAGAGCCTCTGACAACCGCATGCGCGCTCGTCACGCCTACTCTACCGAACAGGAACCACGCGAACGACTACTCGAGAACTTCTACCGCGCGTTCTTGCGAGAGATCGACACAGCGTTCTCTCAGCACAAGTTCTCCCGGCTGGTTCTCGTGGCGGAACCTCGACTGCTCGGACTTGTGCGCTCACTTCTGAGCGTGCAACTGAGCCGGGCGATAAAAGCTGAGATAGCGAAAGACGTCGTGTACGAAGGTAGCCGTGAGATTCAGGCTCGCGTGCGAAGTGTTCTTTAGCTTGTAGTTTGCCTTGCTTCCCTACGGAAGCAAGGCAAAACCTACCCCATAGTCTCACTTTTGAAATAACCACGTGAACGTGCTCGTGCTCGTAAACGTGAACGTACCCGAAAAACTTGAGGTTTTTGTTTCGGGTACGTTTACGTTCACGTTCACGTTCACGTGCGAGGAAACATAGGTTTTGCCTCGCTTCCCTAAGCATCAAACCGAAAACTAAGCGGGAAAGCCCACCCCTCACGTCGGCACATGAGGACCTGATACAGCTCCACCGTGGAATCGACGAAGCACGCCTCGCAGATCTGGAGGTAGTACATCCACAGCCGCCGAAAGCGCTCGTCGAAGCGCGAATCGAGTTTCCGGATGCTCTCCCAATGTGCCGTAAAATTACCCCTCCAATGACGCAAGGTCATGGCGTAGTGCGGGCGCAAGTTCTCCACGTGACCTATCGTTAGATCAGACAAACGAGCTTCACGAGCCAGTTCCTCCATACGCGGGAGTCTGCTACCAGGAAATATGTATGTGTCCATCCATGCATCCTGCGTTCTCCACGGCGGCTCTTCCATACCGATCGTGTGTAACAACGAGACACCGTCTGGATAAAGCAGGTCATGCGTCTTGCGGAAGAACGCACCGTATTGACCTCGGCCCACATGTTCGAACATGCCGATACTCACCACGAAATCGTAGCGACCATCCAGGTCGCGATAGTCACACATCGCGACCTCTATGCGATTCCCGGGCGCAGCAGATCGCACGCGCTCACGAGCGACCTTCAACTGCGCGCCGCTCAACGTAACCCCCGTCGCCTTCACATTCGGATGGTGCTCGGCCACATATGCCAAAAAGCCACCCCAACCACAGCCGATGTCGAGAAGCGAGCCGCCCCGCTCGAGTCCTAGCTTACGGCAGATGCGGGCGTACTTCTGCTGCTGCATGGCAGCGAGTGAATCATCGGACGTGTAGGCATACCCACACGAGTACGCCATCGAAGGATCAAGCATAAGAGAGAAGAACTCGTTGCTGAGATCATAATGACGGCGCACGTCGAGCTGTGCTTTGCGAGCCGTTGAGGGCGCTTGACTCACTGAGCGCACGAGGTTGGCTAGCCTTTGTGTAAACGAACCAGGCATACGCCGATCGAGCTTATTTGCGAAGAGAACTCTGAAGAAGCTGACGAGATCCTCCCCTTCAACGTCCCATTCCCCGTCTACATAACTCTCGCCCAGCGCGAGGGAACCACCCTTGGCTATGCGGCGCAGGAGATTAGGATCGCGCACCGTTACCGTCGCGCGAACAGTCGCATCCTTTTCTCCGATGCGTACGACATCGCGATCAGGGGTCACGAACTTGAGGCTTCCCCAGGAGATTAGCGGTCGCAGCACGCGCTCCAGTGCCTGTGCCATACCATGCCCGAACCGATTGCCTAGTTCAGACTGAGGGATCTGCGCTTCCTGCTGTGTATGTGGAAAACCCATAACGCTCGTATATTGGTGAGAGAAAGAACATCCGCCCCATAGCGCAAGGCCTGTACAAGCGGACCTTCGCGCCGCACGTACATCTTCTCAGGAACCACCGATTTCTACGGATAGGCACGCCACGGCGCCATGAGCCCAATCATCCATCCTATTCGAGCGCCTCACCGCTTTGCGGACCGCACCCGAACCGAGGCCGTGTTGCCCTCCTGCCCCTTGAGGTACATGTTGAACACCCGCGCGGGAGGAATCACCGCCCCTCCTTCGTACGCTATGCGCCATACCGAATAACTCGTCATCGTCCCTCCTGCTCCGAGACGAATTACACGCTCCGTCCGCTCCGGATACCGCAAGGTCTCCTTTACCTCACTCCACCACGTCGAATTGGGAGGAACGAGATTGGCGTCCGCCAAAAAGGTTTTATCATCGTCGATCCCCTCGGCTACCGATGGGATTCCGTCCTGCACTACAAACCAATCACTCGGAGAGCGACTGGACCACCATCCTTCCCTCTCTGGTCGACTAACCTCGAGTTTACTGACAACGACATCCCCGATGGAGAGGGTGGTACCTGCAGAAACAACCTCCGTTCCCAGGGGCTTGATGCGCAGCAAGGTTCGAGCAATCGAGACTCCCGTCTCGCGTGGCGAGATCTCAGCGTACGGGGTGGAGAGCGTCAGATCACCAACCACGGTGAGGTCTGCTGGCGGTGCTCCGACCGTCACCTGTGAGAGATCCTTCCCCTTCAGGCTTTCAGCATCGAAACGCGCCGAGAACCCAGCGGCAATCGGTTGAGCAACTCCTATCACACTGCCCTGCGCATCGCGCACCTCTACCGAACTCGGCCTCGACTCTGCATGCTCCTGAAGATCCGCCAGAATCGAGGGCTTCAAGGCGTTGATCACGAGCGCTGCATCGAGAGGCGACCACAAGCGCCCTTCTCCAATATCATCAAGCAGCCTACGCTCCAGTTTTTTTATCAGAGCCAAGGGAGGAACCTTCATCTTGCGCAACACGAGGATCGTGTCCCCTATCAACACCGAGCGAGAGGGGCTGAATCCGAGAGCTTCAGCTGAAAACTCTTCCGGTCGCAAGGCGATTCCCTCGAGTGCGTGCGTGCCCAAAAAGGCAACCAGCGACCTCTCCATCGAGGCCTTGATCCGATCAGCCTGCGGAACTTCCTTGGAAAATCCGTGCCACGACATACCCTTGTAGTGTTGCAGCAGCCCGAGGGCGTACACGAGTTCGGCCAGAGTCGGACTAGCTTTGTTACTTACCGATACAACGAAGGAGGCTTGAGCGCTTGTTGCGGTAGGCCCGGAATCATATTGAGCCACCTTCACCAATTGCCACGGTGCCCACTGTACCTTCCCCGACTGCGTATCGAACCAGCTACTGGACTTCATCAACGGTGCTCTGGCTTGTTCAACTTCGAGCTGTGATGCCTGGGACAACACCTCGTGCACCATCAAGGTAATACTTGGTGAGCTCACAGGATCGGTTGGCCACAGGGAGAATCCCCCATCTGGTTTCTGGTACGCCAGAAGCTTCTGCACGCCGGAGGAAACGTTCTCACGTGCGCGAGCGACGAGCCTCGAAAGGTCTGACATGCGGCTTTCCAGATCAGGAACGGCCTTCGAGAGCTCCAGGAGCACGATGTTCGGATACGTCGAATGCGCAAGCTGTTCGGCGCACCCGTAAGGATAGCTCAGCAGTTCGCGCGTTCTCGAGAGCGCGACTCCGAGCGCCCCCCGCGTTGCGACCAGGGAGAGCTCTCGGGCAACCGACTTCTCCGTCATCGGGAAACCGACCGAAGCCGTATCGCGTGAAGCCACACTCACAAAAGACTCCATGTCGGAACCCCGAACAGGAATCTCGAACTCTCGCGCACCTCCCGCCTTGACTCCGGCCGGCGCTGTAGCTGTAAAGTTCATGAGCACCGAATCCGTCACACCCTGAGTCGGAACCTGCACAGTGCGCGAGATTACATCGTGCGCCGGCACGGTGACTCCTTTCTCCTCGATCACACGATCTGTAGCCCCCTGCTTTTCGAGGTGCCCTGAAATGTCGAGCGTAATCTCTCGGTCGGTTTGATTACGTACCGCGACCGGCACGACCACATCATCTCCGCGCCTCAGGAACTGCGGAGTGCGCGGCTCAATCTCGACGTCGACTGCCGTTCGAAAACGTCCGTACCCCTCGCCACACTCGCCCTCTGTACCCACGGCCACAGCTGTCACAGCCCATTCGGTCAGGTTAGACGGCATATCAACTGTGGCAGAGACGATCCCATTTTCGTCCGTCACGAGATGAGGAAACCACCCTGCTGTGTCTCGCACCGACCTCTTCGAAAGCTTTGCTTGGGATTTGATGGCGCTCAACGAGAAGTTTGGTTTTCTGATCTTGTCGGCATATCCGTACCCTTGAAGCTCATCTGAGTAAAAGGTCATCAGATTCAAGCGCGGCAAAGGAAAGAAGAAATCGAATATGCCCGGCCTGAAATCCGGCTGCACCGCATATACAGCACGATCGACCACAGCCAAACTGACTTCGATGCCGCGCGCTGGAGTCCCGTCGAATCTCTTCACCGATGCGCGCACCGTAAAGGGCTTCATGGGCTCACCCACGTCACGCTCCGGGTGCACATCTATTGAAAGCCGCTGCTGGTTCGGAATGATTCGGAACGCCATCGTAGCATCCCGAAACTTTCCGTCTGGCATCGGAACTGAGATAGTCTCGAAGTAACCAGTTCCGAATTCGCTCTTGGCTTCACTTTCAAACACAAGCGAGCGTCCTTCTGCCGCTATGGAAGTAGCTCCAAACACCGCCTCGCCAGCGGTGGTGCGCCATATCGAGCCTTTGTTCTTCGCTCCCCACGCGTCGGGAAGAAGCGCATACACTTTGACCTTCTCTCCCGGACTTAACACGCTCGAGTTCGCAAAAAGTGATACATCGCTGCTGGAACGAACAGCCTCCCCCGCTCCCTTCACGACGAGCAACTCCTGCCGCTCTGCGTGAGCCTCATCTGACCACGGCTTCCCCGCACGGCCTCGCGCGACTGCCTGACCTTCGACTATTCCGATGTTACTGTATGGGCTCACCGACGTAACCGCGTACCCCCCGGCACCCGTTTTAAACGGCACCACCTTACTTGAGAATTGACCGCCGTACGTAGTGAGGGTGAAAGTGACCTCTCCTTCGACATCTGCCAAAGGGTCCCCCTCCGGCGTAGTCGCACGCACTGTGAAGGTCACACCGTCTCGACCCGGCTCCATGACACTCGAAGAGAAACGCGAACTGAGAACTGCCTCGGCGAGGGTCTGATGAAAGTTTTCCGAAAGGACACTGTAGGCTCCGTCTCTATCCATGGCCCGGAAGAGAATCGTGTACGTCCATTCGCCCTCACTACCGGCACCCGTCGGTAACGGAGGAAGTGATATCTCCCCCGACGCTTCTCCCGCCGCATCGAACTGCGCGGCAGAGCTCCACGTCGGAACATCCCAGCTCCGATCGCGAGGGGTACGCGCT
Source organism: Bdellovibrionota bacterium (assembly GCA_044337105.1). Taxonomy (GTDB): domain Bacteria; phylum Bdellovibrionota_C; class UBA2361; order UBA2361; family OMII01; genus OMII01. The sequence goes on from JBIIOE010000015.1 coordinate 28,243, forward strand.
TCTATCGAGCTGTACACACGCTGTGGCTGCGCCAAGGCGGAAGCAGATTGCGCTCCCCCAAAGTAATCACTGCCCGTGGAGAGCGCACCACCCGCCTCCTCTACGAACTTCGGAACCTCATATTTTTTGCGATAGACAAAGACCTCGTACCGAGCTCCAGCCGGAATTCCCCCCGCATATCGTCGAGCGCGAATCTTGTAGGTAAATGTCTGGCCGGGTCTAAGCTGCCCCGAGCGCTTGACCATTTCGAGATAGTACGTCGGTTTTACGTAATCTCTCACTCGAAGCTCTCCGGCATACGGATTTCGATCGACTTCGGCTACCACCGAATACAATCCCGGCTCCTGCTCCTCTCCCAGATCAAATCTTCCCGAAAGAGTGCCAAACGATGTGCGCTGAAGCTCTCGTGCTGGCTGTCGAGCGACACCGCCTGATTTCGTCAGAGCTACACTCATTGCAGCCCTCTCCGAAAGTGCCGCGACATCAGCTCGGAGTTGCCCCTGTTCTTTTCTTCGGATGATCCCTTTGAAGAAAACACTGTCGCCAGGCCTAAAGATCGGCCTATCGGTCATCACGAACATCGATTGAGCCGTGGATTTGGTCGGGAGGAAATCCGTATCCACGTACGCAGTCCTTCCTTCCGAATCACGCACGCGCAGAAGTAACTTCCCCGGCAAATCACCCGAGGGCTCCCGCGAATGACGGTAGAGCAAGGAACCATCCACACCCGTCGATTCGGGAAGGGTCGTCCACCCTCCCCGCTCGTCTCGATACTCCACCGCAGCTCCCGCTACACCACGTGCTTCACGATCGATAGCCCGCACTACCAGTTCGTTCGATGACTGCTTCACCTGCATCGACAACTCCGATACCTGCAGCAAGGCTTGCGCCTCCTGTTCACCCTGAAGCACCTGAACGATGTAGAGCCCAGACGGCACACGCCCGAGATTCACCATCCGTACCTTGAAGCCCCAGTCGTCGCTCGCTTCGTCGAAGAACCACCACCACGAATCCTGTGCGGACATGCCCCCACGCCTGAGATCCACTGCCAACTCTCGCACTACCTCGAAACCCGCCGGAGGCTCGTACACGAGCTTGCGAGCTTGGCCCACTACCGCACGCGCGCCTGGGTTCCGCAACGAGGGGGAGATCTGCTCGCCAAAGCTGTTGCGGAACTCCGGGCTGAGCAGCCTCTGAAACGCCCGAACCGGTGACTCCAGTGCGTTGACGCCTTTAGTCACGAAAAATGCAGGATTGAGCGCCGCTCTCGGTTCTTCGTAGCTACGACTGACGGCAAACTGCCCTTCCAAAAATCGACTGACATCCGTAGGGCGCAAAATTCTGACCGTGAAGGGAGCCTTGCGTTCCGAATAATCTAAACGCAATTGAACATCCTCTCGCGTCGAGAAGCTGCGCTCAAAAGTAAGGTAGAACGAGCTCTGCGCCCAAACTGACGGCGATAGCAGCACTGCAACGATACTTATCAAACATTTGACGAAAACGCGTGTGATCATGGCTGCTACACCCCACTACCGACCGATACGAATCCCTGGAGTTGCAGATCTGAATCTCGTCCATCAACTCGTCCCATGAGGCCGATAACGGGTAGCGACGGGACGACATCTCCGACCATGTTCGCTATACCCTCTCGAGCCTCCCTCTCGCCGTCTTGGCCTGCGTTGGTAGCTTCAACATCTGAGGCATCAGCAATGGCTTGATCCGCGCCCCCGCCGCCCAATTCGAACATCTCATGCAACCACACGCCGGTGTTGAAGATTAGAGACACCTGCTGTGCTTCCAGCGCTCCCTCCTTCAAACCCTTCAGATCCCGAATCGAAAGCGATTGCTTTTCACACGAATCTCGCATCCTGCCCAAGAGAGCATCGGACGACGCCGCTATCCACACGGCGCCTCCAGCGCACGTGGTTGCCACACCCCTACTTGAAACGAAGTCGGTCGGGCGAACCGACACCTCTTTACCGGCGGGTGCCAAGACCGCCATTCCGACATCCACACGTTTCTCTTTACCAGAGACATCCCACACCAAACCAAGGCCGGACGTATCGACACCGGAACCAGTCGATATACTCCATTCGCCCACTGGCTTCTCGAGCGGCACGTGAGAACTGAGCGCCACTGCACTCATTGCGTCGTGCGGCAGAGCAGCGAGTACCCCGCTCGCAGTGTTGGGAGCAAAGGAGTCGAACATCCGTGCTCGCGGCACACGCGCTCCTAAAATGTCGCTGGTCTTCGCCGAGAGCTCGAACGAGACCGACAACGGCCACTGAGGCGCACCTACACTCGCCATCAGAAGCTTATCTACAAAGCTCTCGGGCCGGACTACTGCGAGCACACTCCCTGCATTGCGCGGCGCAGTGAAGGGGCGTTGCTCAAGCACATTGATCAGACCCTCGAGGCTAGAACCGAGAACCACGAGATCTCCAACCTGAGTAAGAAAAAACGTGCGCCCATGGAAGCGCAGCTCCACAAGGGGCTGCTCGTAGCTCTTCACCCTATATGCATTGGTAGCAAGTCCTCGAATCAAGATCGGCAACGCCTTGTCTACAAGCTGAGCCTTGGTGCGATCGAACGCAAACACCAGGCCTCCGGCACCGTGAATCAGATCGTGATGGAACGAGGCATCTGCAGCCAGAGCATCTCGCAGAAGCGGTTGTAAGAACTCGCCCTTCCAATCGCCAAGTTCGAGCTCCTCGGCCCGAACCTTCACAGAGTCAGCGACCTGTCGAACCATCCCCTTCCATAATCCAGAATCCCGAAGTGCCACGACTTTGGGATTAGACTCGTACCACGCAACCGCGTCGGAACCGCGAACCAGGAAAACAGAAACAGCAACGGGGTTACGATACACACGCCATGTGGCCTCCAAAGGGCACGGAACTGGTGTTGGCTCCCAGACATATCTGCGCCGTTTCGGCGGCGTGCTACCGAGATCCCCGCCGACGACCTTAGGGCATGCGTCTGCGCTCGCGGTTGTCGGGCTGACCGATGCGGGTGTTTCTGGCGCATCTTTATCCGGTGCACTAGTCGCTGCGCTGCCGGAGCGCGCGACATCAGAGTGTTTGGACGAAGCCTTGTTGGTGAGAGTGTCCAAGAATGCGACGTGCAGCTCCAAAACCGGGACGTCTGGAGACAATGCATCGCTCAGCGAATACCCCCGCAAGAAGCGCCCTGCTGCTATAACAGCACAGGTCGCAAGAAACGCGACGAGCGCGAGGACAACTACGATACGAACGGCACGGGGTTTGTCCCCTTGGGCCTGAATCTCTTCCACTCGAACACTCCAAGAAAATGCGGGTTACTCGGGATAGGCATCCAAATCGGGTCAGGGGAGCTGGAGAGCTCCGAAACGCGCACGACTCTAACAGATGGGGGCGCTAGCTTGCGTACAACCCCAACACGCCTTGGCACCACCTCCGGCTCGCTTCCCGTGTGGTACACCACCACCCCTCGTCGAGCGTCGGGGCCGCCGAATATCATCAAATGGTAGGGGGATTCAGCTCCGATATCTTTCCTATACGCGAGGATATCCCCGTTTTCGGCCATCGAAACATCTCTTCCCTTCAATCGAAAGTTATATCCCACCAAGGTCTCTGCATCGGCGAAAAAATCGAATTGCGGAGCCCCCTCACTCGAAAACCCGGTCTGCCATAAGGTCGGATAGGTAGGCAGCACCAGCTTCGTGGGATACCTCAGAGCCGGAAAAGCAACCGGTCGATAGAAAATCTCCTTCACCTGCTCGGCTGTGCGTGGGCTTACGGCTTCCTTGTACGCGAAGCGAACGAGCCCTGCACAATCACGTTGCTCTCGCTGCCACCGCACACTGGAGCGCTGCGCCTGAGCAAGCGCGACTAGTGCCACGTTGTCGCGCACGACGTGCTCGTCGTCATTCGGCAGAAATGCGATATCCCCTGTAGCGGCGCGCTCCTTGAATTTCGGCTCGGTCTCGCGTTGATATCGGGAAACCTCTTCGGGCTTGTCCTTCGGGTCGTCTTGGTCGGGAACGAACACCTTCACCGGCAAGCCGTTCGGCCTTACTACCACGTATGCCAAGGTCTGCGTTTCCCCTGGCCGCGCCAGAGGCCGCCGCACACGCCTACGGGCCTCTGAGGGAAGACCCTCATTAGTCACGATATCGACGTTAGCCAAGGTATGCTGCACCGCACCTCCTGGCCAATAATTCGTGTCGATACGAAATACTCCGAATCCTGGCGCCGGATGAACGTAGAGATATGGGCCGTATCCGGGTTGGTCAAAAGAGTCCCCCTGCTGATTGAGGAAGAACATCCCACCGGAGGGTGAGTTAGTATTAGCCCAGTACACATGGCTTCCGTCGGGTTCGTACATGTGCAGGTCGGTATACACCCCATCAGTGTCGCTGGTAAGCACAACCTTGAACGGGATGGGGGGCATAACACCCGTGATCGTCCTTGAGACTTTGGCTGAGCCCCCTTTATTCACACACTCCACGGTGACGTTATTTTCGCCTCTCGCAGCCGGAAACTTCCGGGAAAAAGCCCCCGCCGACGGTCGAAGATAGTACCGCACTCCATTAATCGAAACTATGATAGGATCGGCTGTAGGATCCGAACATTGCCCCTTCACCTCAAGCATGTAGCTCGAGGTCCAACCTCCCGTCGGTTGTTCCAACGTAAGGACTGGTACGGTAGTCCCTGATCCGCCGATTACCTTTCCTCGCCGACTTATTACGTCTGGCGACGCGGAAGGAGTTGCATATACGCCTCGAATGCAGCACAGCACCATCGCAGCAAGCAACCAACACCGGAAAGAACACACACACTGAACCATGATTGAAAGGCACCCTTTTGGCTGGCTCACTATTGGTAAGCCCACCGTTTACTGGCTCGCTTCGTTACCGGTATTTCGCACTATTTTCGACTTTTAGGTATGGGAATTATTAATAGATCAGAGAGCGCCAGACCCCGACGCTCCCATTTCCCCCTGGGGCTTCTCCGAGCAGCGCCGCGCTATCGGGAACTCGCCGCGCGGAGCGAGTTCCCGATGTCTATTCGAAGTGATAGCGATCATTACAGGCGACCAGTTCTATGATACCTTCCCCTGCTCATAACTTTCTGATAGCCTCTTCCGACTTTCTGGCGGCCTCAGCAGGAGCAGTTTGGACTTGCGCTCCCACTTATTCGGAGCAAGGCTGCCAACGACTTATGTCTCGATTGTAGTTTCAGCGCGGCTCACGGTCCACTTCTTTGGACATTTACGAGAGAGCGCCCCAGAAGAGAACGCTCTTCCCCTCTCGCAGGGGTCGGATGACGACGGGGGAATCATGTTCTCCCTGAAGGGCGAGTGGCTTCACTTTTTTGACTGAGAAGGATGTTAACCGGCGCATGTTCGGGCTTTGACCGAATAGGGATCGCTGTCGCACTGCTCCAACTCACACACTAACCACGATTGGATAACCGGGCTCTTCGATCGCCCTTAACGCTATAAATTTCTCCACACGGCACGACATGAATACCCCTAACCCACAAGATCCTCATGTTCATTCTTCATACGCTTCGGGAACAACGCCCTTCGATACATCCAATGTCGAGGCGCCGGATGACACGCTGGCTACGCGGTGCTCGGAGGGAACCCTGCGTGGGCGTAGCGAATACGGCAGCTCAGCGGTCGAGAGTGCTGCTATTCGATTAGAGCTCGAACCCGGATTGTCGATTCCGGACGGACGAATTTTTACAAAGTGCCTCTCTCGACAGGATCGCTTTATAATTCCGAGTAACACTCAGGCGCTGATTCTCGACTTCGATGGCACTACGGCACCTTTCAATCTCTCCGAAGGAATCCGACAAAAGGCGTTCCGGAAAGTCATTCTCGAGGTGCTCTCCAGTAATTTTGCCGCGACCGACCCTGACAGAAAGGTGCACAGAGATGACATTGAAAGGTGTCATAACCCGGCCATCGGACACCCCGAGCGCACAATGAGCTCTATCATCTCGGAGCACCTCCGTGAGCACTACCAGATCAACGTCAATCCAGACGATGTGTTCTCGCGCTGGGTCGACTACACCGGTATGCTGTCTGAGCAGGTGAAGGGCAACATCGGCACCTCCGGAAGAGCTACAATCGTCCCAGGCGTCGCGAGGATATTACTGCAGGCGGCCGATCGCGGTATTCCTGTTGCGATATGCAGCAACGGAGATGGGGCGTTCGTACCGGTCCTGAGTGACGCGATCGGTGTAAGCCCCCTCATACATCCTAAGGCCAGCGTATACACAAGCTGCTATCCGCATATCAAACCAAAGCCATCTTCCGATCCATATCTGCTAACCTGCGAAAAATTAGGGGTAGATCCCTCCAAGGTTGTGATTGCGGAGGACAGCGCAACCGGGGCTCTCGCAGGCTTACGCGCGGGCGGATTGGTCTTGCTGCAGCCATCTGGAAGACGCTACGACACCATCAAAACGCTCCACGATTGCGTACAAGCGGATCACCAGCAGTGGTTCGAGGAGCGACAAGGTCGTGTCGTCTTGTTTGCCGCACAGCGCGGGTTCAGACAAGCTGAATTCGAATGACGATGGAGCACCAAGAGCGGTTAATTTACAAGACGGGAATCAAGCTCTGAATCAGCTCCCCATAGGGAGGTTCGGGTCTATTGCAAGGTGGATACCCCCAGCCGGGGTACGGTACGCTATCGCGCTAGAGCTGAACTTCAGCTTCAGATCACCTCCGAAAAGCCCAATCAGGGGGGCTATCATCTTCGTATTGTCGGCATTCGGAGCGAAATGAAAGCGGAGCTTGACGGCATTGAAGCTTCCAGCTTTGACAGCATTCGCTGCAGCGGCAGCGAAACTCCCGGTACCGTCATTCGCCACCGAGTAGGTACCCATCATCAGTTCGGCAACCCCTTCATCTACGACCTGATACGAAGGCCAGCAGAAATCGTCATTACTAGCGCCGCCACCACTACCGAGATTACTTCCATCGCCACCCGCATCTGCCGCGCCTCCCAAATTGCCACAGGGGTTACCACCTTCACGAAGCTTTACCTGCAACATTCCAGATGGAAGATAGAAAGTACTCTGAGAACCTCCCACACCAACTCTGCCCGCAACCTCCGCGCGGGCGAGGATACAATTGAGTAACGAAAGTTCGTCCTGCGTGCAGGCCGCGGGGAACGGCACTGCCGGCTGAGTGGCGATCTTGAGCACTGCCATCCCTACATACTCCACAGCGTTTCGCTGCTGCATCAAGTTGTGGCCTATCAGGTATACGTTGACCGCGAGCGCAACGATCGTCACGAAGACGAAGGTGTACATGGCGAACATCACGATCACCGCTCCACTCTGGGAATTATGCGGAAGCTTTGACATACCTGGGTGCTCACTCCTCATGTGGCCCCACGCACGGAATAAGGTTCCACGGAACCGGAGCACTGACATAGGGGACATGCGCCTCAGTAGCGACCGTTCCCCCGCCCACCATAGCCCATTTGAAGTGAGCCGCCTCAGTCGCGACATTGACGAAGCACAGACCAGACGGCTTGAGCGGATCGAGATCTCGAGCGCCGAACTCAACCTTGACTGAAATAGGCCACTCTATCAGCATCAATTTCCTACGCATGAACTCGATTGCGTACCACTCGGCAATAATGCGCGCACATGCGCAGTTGCCGGCGCTAGTCAGACACCCTTTATACGTCGGATTCGAAACCATCGTGATACATATCTCGGCCGAGGTCTTCTTGCCCTCTGAGTCGGGCACTCTCGGATCAATCAAGAAGGTACGATCTTCCTCGCTCGAGTAGCCCAATTCGTACATAAAGGGGATCTTGCTCAGGATCATTCCAAGCTCACGCGTGCTCTGATGCAGATACATGTAATCTGATATTCGAGTCCCGAGCATGAACATCCCGGCTATCATCATGAGTACAAGTGGCAGAATGATCACCACGTCAGTGATAACCGTGGCTCTCTCCGAACGGTCGCACCGGATCGCCGAAAACGAGCCGTCGGGCCTCGACAATGCAGACCGACACAGCGCACCGCCGCCGTCTGGCGCGCAGTCGTCTACGGCTGTCCAGACGATGCGTCTTGGCCTTGATTCCATCGCCACACTCGCCCTTCAATCACAGACCACTCCTCGATCGAGCCATCTTGCCGACGCGCCTTTGCCACACCCTCGACCCGTTCGTTGTTTTGGGTAGGATTGCTCAGTCCCTCTGATAACCTTTTAGTCGTAAAGGGTGTCCCACTTGAGATCTCCTGCGGCCCATCGAAATCGCCATGTAACATCAGGCTCAGCTCTCCACTGCGAGACGCGAGAAATATCTTCTGCCCATCTTCAGGGGTAACGAGGAGGGTGACCGTAAATACCTTCTCCTGATTTGGGGATATCGCACCTAGTGAAGGTAATGAAGGAGCCCCACGTCCAGCGAGTACTGCTGGAGCGAGCTGATTTGCGTTCTGAAGCTCTGTCTTTCCGGCAACCGAAAGAATCTGCGCTCCTCTCACGATAGTCGTGACGAACTGCTCCTTAGCATCCGCCGACGAGACCCACATGACGTCGACCCGCGTACCTGGCACTCCCCAACCTTCTATTCCTGAGACACGCGTAAGCTCCACCGTCACGGCGCGGTATCCAGGTCTTATCTTTCGAGTTATCAAGCTCTCGGGCGTATCCATTAGTTGATCAACCATCACTGGACGCCCAGGCATAATGAGCGTTCGAGCATAACGCCCCGCCAACTCCGTCTCACTCTGCACCGGCCGGCCGCCAAGTGCCGACATCGAGAGTTCGCTGAGGGTCTCCTTCTTGAACATGAGCGGAGTCAGGAGAGTTCCTGCACTGATACGTTGCGTGGGCATCCACACAGATGCGACCGGAATCGGCGTAGGCGCGAGAGATACGGGTGCAACAACAGCGGGTTTCGACATCAAGGGAACTCCAACAGCCAGTGCGCACATGCAGCAAAACGCAATGACAACCGCAACGCGAGCTATGCGTTGGTGCTGCATTCGCGTGAACCCTGCGCCCCCGAAACCGCCACCCTGCCCCATAATCCCCTTAGAGGTCTCAATCAGAGACCCATCCCATGTCTAAGCCCGGCAACTCCTACCCCTATCCTCCTAGTCGGCCACTTTTAGGTAGATCTTGAGGGCAAACACGGTGTGCCTACGGCTTATTCGGCAAGCAAGCACCTGAAATGACTGGGGAGGGGGGAGTCGTACTATGCACTCTTCAGGCGCGGCAAACTCAAGAGTCGCTCAGCGATGATGTTCCGCTGAATCTCCGACGTACCGGCTGCAATAGTACGCCCCCGGGAATAAAGATACCGGTGCAGCGCCGTTCCCCCGTCGGGGGCATCCTCTGCCAACGCCAAACGACCTCCGATCATGCCGGCTGCGACCTTACACAGTCGTTGAAAAGACTCACTCCACAAGAGCTTGTCCAGCGAGCCCTCTGGTCCAGGGGCGACACCGTGTGCGTACCGCATCAGATGAGAATAAGCCAAAGCGCGGGTAGCGCAGGCATCAACGACACATTGAGCGAGCTCTTTCCGAACGCTCGCAGGAGTTGAACTTCCACATTCAGCCAGGAGTCCCCGTAGCGCAACCTCCGACTGGAGCTGTCGTGCAAACGTAAGCACAACCCGCTCGAACATCAACGTAGAGATCGCGATCCGCCATCCAGCACCTTCGCCCCCTACAAGATTCTCAGAGGATACAAATACCGAATCGAAGAAGACCTCATTAAACTCCCTGTCTCCACTAATCTGCTGCAACGGACGGACCGTGATTCCCGGCTGTCTCATGTCCACCAACAGGTACGAAAGCCCCTCGTGCTTCTTCGGCGAGTCACTTGTCCGGCACAGCACGAAGCACCAGTTCGCAATATGCGCGAAGCTGGTCCAGATCTTTTGCCCAGAGAGGAGATATCCCCCCTCGACCGGAACAGCCCGAGTCCGGACAGCGGCCAGATCGCTACCTGCACCCGGCTCGGAGAATCCTTGGCACCAAATCTCCTCGCCCGAGAGGATCTTCTCGAGAAAACGTGTCTTCTGCTGCGGGGTACCGTGAGAGATGATTACAGGGCCTACCATGGTTAGGCCGAAAAGTCCCAGAATCTGAGGTGCCGAGACCCGCACAAGCTCCTCTTGTACGATAGCCTCTTCGACCAACGTGAGACCGCGGCCACCGAACTCAACGGGCCAATGAGTACCGATCCACTTTCCTGAAGAGAGCAGACGCTGCCACTCTCGTCCCGTCCTTTCGAAATCCTCCAGGGAGGTAGCGCTCGAAGCTTTGGGCGGAGGATTAGCCGCTAACCACTCACGAAACGATGCTCGAAACGCCTCACTTCTCTCGGACAGAGATAATTTCAGCATTACAGCTCACACGTTACAGACTGCGCCACTTGTGACCCTGAGTGGCCAGAAGTGCATCGGCCTCCACCGGCCCCCAACTACCGGCAGTGTATTGATGCACTGGGGGAGCATCCTCGGAATCCCAAACCTTGAATACCGGCGCCAAGAGATCCCACGATTCCTCAATCTCATCGTTGCGTGTGAAGAGTGTCGGGTCGCCCTTCATCACGTCCAGCAGCAAGCGCTCGTACGCTTCGGGTGAAGCGACACCAAAGGAGCTGTCATAGGTAAAATCCATCTCTACCGGCCTAACGCGCATACGGGGCCCGGGAGGCTTGGAGCTAATACGCAACGACATGCCCTCCTTGGGTTGCACCTGAATCGACAAAACGTTGTGCTCTAACTCGCCGACCTGCCGTCCTTTAAAGAGGGAATCCGGGGCCTTGTTGAAGAAGATCGTTATCTCGGTAATTCGCTTCGGCAAGCGCTTCCCGGCTCGGATGTAGATCGGCACGCCACTCCAGCGCCAGTTATCTATCTCCAGCTGCAATGCCACGAAGGTATCCGTGGTGGATCCTGCCGAGACCCCAGACTCTGCCCGATACCCCGCCACACTCTCGCCATTCACGAGCCCTGGGGTGTACTGAGCCCGTACCGTGTTCTTACGCACCTCGTCTGGGGTCATGCGCTTGATAGAACGGAGCACCTTGGCCTTTTCATCGCGAATGCTGTCAGCGTCACTAAGGGATATAGGTGGTTCGATACACAGCAACGCCAACATCTGCAGCACGTGATTCTGCACTATGTCTCTGAGGATGCCGTTCTTGTCGAAATAAGCGGCACGATTACCTATTCCGATATCCTCGCAAACCGAAATCTGAATGTGATCAACGTACTTTCTATTCCACAGAGGCTCGAAAATACCGTTGGCAAACCGGAATACCAAGATGTTTTGAACCGTCTCTTTCCCCAGATAGTGGTCAATTCGATAGATCTGCTCCTCGGCAAGACTCTGTCGCAAAACAGCATTGAGTTGACGCGCGGACTCTAAGTCGTGCCCGAACGGCTTCTCTACCACCACTGATGTAGCGCGACTTCCCTTTCCGAACTCCTCGATCAGACCGATCTGTTTTAAGTTCGAGGCGATCGGACCAAAGAATTGGGGGTCCATCGCCAGATAGTACACATAATTGAATTGTTGTCCCTGCTCGGCACACAACCCCTCGATACGTGCCTTGAGGAGTTCAAAATCCGAGAGCACCTCACCATTGCACGGCTGATAGTGCAGATTCTTAGCGAACGATTCCCAGACCGCCGGACTGATCGGACGACGCGAATGCTTTTTCACACCCTCGTACACCCTTGAACGAAAATCGTCGTCACTAAGCTTGGACCGCGACGACCCAATTACGATGAAATTCGATGGTAGATAATTGTCCTCCGCGAGATTGCACAAGGCAGGGATCAACTTTCGCGACGTCAGATCTCCGCTTGCTCCGAATATCACCAAAACCGTGGCAGGAGGGCGGACGATTCGATTCGGGTCTTCGGAGGGTGAATTGACACTCACTATCGGATTTCCTTTCGTACGGATAACCTAGACTAGCTTTCTCTTGGCCTCGATAGAGTCGAGCAACTCCTTGTACGAGTCGCTAAAACTCTTAACTCCTGCTACCTGGAGATCGACAAGCAACGTATCGGTCGAAATCCCCATTGAGTTAACCTTTTCAAGCACCATTGCAGACTCTGCATATCCCTCGTGCAAACGTCCGCTGATCTCTGCGCCGGCAATGAGAGCCTTCACAGTGGCCGGCGGCATCGTATTGACCGTGTCGCGCCCAGCCAACTCCTCTACATACATGACCGCCTTAAAAATCGGATTCTTCGTTCCCGTGCTAGCCCACAACGGTCTCTGCACCCGAGCCCCGCGCTCCTTGAGAGCCTTGAACCGATCTGAGCCAAAGATCTCCTCGAACGCCCCATACGCGGCTTTCGAATTAGCTACTCCGACCTTTCCAAAGAAGACATTTTTATCGGAGGCATTAACCTTACCTGCGGCTGCCAACTCATCGAACTTCTTCTCGACGATCGCATCAACTCGAGAGACGAAGAAACTAGCAACCGAGGCTATCCGATCAACCTTCTCCCCTTTCGCCACACGGGCCTCGAGCGCAGCGATATATGCGTTCGCCACCTCTCGATAGACCGGCACTGAAAAGATCAACGTAACGTTTACATTGATTCCCTTCTCCAGCACGGCCTGAATAGCAGGGATACACTCCGGCGTGGCCGGAATCTTGATCATAATGTTCGGTCGATTGAGCTTGCTCCACAATCGCTCTGCTGCCTCTATCGTCTTTGAAGCAGAGTCTGCCAACTGCGGGGAAACCTCTATGCTTGCATACCCATCGCCGGCTCCCGTCGCATCGTATATCGGCCGCAGAAGGTCCGCCGCCGCTGCGACGTCCCGCACCATGAGCTCTTCGCACAAAGCCTCGGTCGACAATTCCTTCATCGCGGGCTGGCGCATGTCGTCGTCGTAATTAGAGGTATCAGCGATCGCTTGCTTGAAAATTGTCGGATTGCTGGTGAGCCCCGACACGCCCTGGTCGATCAACCCCTTGAGCTCTCCAGACTGGAGGACATCACGCGAGAGGTTGTCGTACCACACCGATTGCCCGAGTTCGTTGAGTGCAAGAATGTAAGGATTTTTAACTGTCGCCATGACGCATACTCCGGACGTTTCTTTCCCCTAGAAGGCACACCGCTTGCGCAGCCGGGAGGGGATTTGCCTTGCTTCCCTAGGGTATACTCGATTCGCTAAAAAGACGAGACGAAAACTATTAGTTCTAGGCGCCATACGCTACCCCGCATGTGTGCCCCCTCACCCTGACTCAACCATGGGCCGGCGCGTGCGCACCGACGAGCCGATCCTGAATGAGCAGCCTATGCCGTGGGCTCGGCGGGAATTCGGGGAATATCCATCACGCCAGGATAAGAAAGCACCTTTCTGCGACGGTTGCGCCAGTATCGGAAACTTGTCAGCACACAATGCATCGCATAGGGGATGCCGTTTACGTGACAGATCTCGTCACCGTAGTAGGTCGGGATCGGCCTCTCGACGATGCGAAAATCGCGCTCAGCCATGGCCAAAATAATCTGAGTGTCGAAGTGCCAGGTATTAGTGAACGATTGGAACGGTATCTTCTTGAGGGCATGCACCGAATAGAGTCGGTACCCTGAGTGATACTCCGAAAGCTTCAGGCCCGATAACTTATTTTGAATGTAGGTGAGCACCCGGTTACCGAGAAACTTATAGAGCGGCATACCACCCTTGAGCGCCCTCGAGGGTTGGGCCATGCGCGAACCGAACACCATGTCGGCCTCGCCCTTAACCAGCGGCTCGAGCAACTTCGGAAGAGCCTCGGGCGCATACTGACCGTCTCCGTGGATAAGCGCCACGATATCGAATCCGCGATCTACCGCATATTGATACCCGACCTTCTGATTGCCGCCATAACCCTGATTCTTCTCATTGCGATGGATGGTCAACTTCTCGACATTGAACTCAGCCTTGTATCCTAATGCAGCGTAGAAGGAGTTGTCCTGACTGCAATCATCGATGACGAAGATCTCCTCGACCTGCTCGTACACCTCGGGAGGGATACGCGCGATAGTTTTATTGAGGTGATTCACCGCATTGTAGGCGATGATGAAGATACCTATGCGTGGCTTACTCATGCGATTAACGTTCCGACGAGGTCGTAACCCGATACCTCTGTTATTTTGACCCGCCCGAAGTAACCACCAACAACCTCCCCGAGCCCTTCAACTATATCGTTGATAAGGATACATCCGTCAACCTCAGGAGCTTGAGACGCAATTCGCCCCGAGAGCAGCATGTCAGTCTCCTCGTGCGGCCCTTCTACAAGGACATCCATCTCCCGACCGATGTATTCGGCGTTACGCTCGATGCGCACCTTTTGTTGCGCCAGCATGATCCTATCTCGGCGAATCCTCTTCTCCTTCTCGGATATCTGGTCGCCCATCTCGAAAGCATCGGTACCCTGCTCAGGCGAGTATGTGAACACTCCCACACTCTCGAAGTGCCCTTCGGCAACAAAGCGCTCGAGATCCGCCACATCCTCCTCCGTCTCCCCTGGGAAACCCACGATGAAGGTAGTTCGAAGCTTAATCTCAGGCGCGGTAGACTTGACGTACTCCACGAAACGACGCGATCCAAATCGACCGATCGGCCTCTTCATCGCTTTAAGAACTCGCTCACTCGCATGCTGCAGCGGCACATCGAGGTACTTGCAGACACTAGGCAGCTCCACGATAGCTCTGAGCAACTCGTCATCGACGCCAACCGGATAGGCGTACAGCAAGCGAATCCAACGCACCGCATTGGCAGCGTCGAGCGACCGCAAAAGATCTACCAGCTTCTCTGAGCCTCGATCTCCTCCGAATGCCGTGAGGTCTTGAGCCACGAGGTTGATCTCCTTGACACCCTGAGCACCGAGCGCCACAACCTCACGAGTGATAGACTCAATCGAGCGACTACGCATCGCTCCTCTGATTTGCGGTATGATGCAAAAAGCGCACGGTCTGTTACATCCTTCGGATATCTTCACGTACGCCATGTGCGGCTGCGATGCGAGGTGCCGAGGCATCGTGTCGTCGTAGAGAAAATACGGCCGAGATCCTTCGTTCAAGATGTCAGTCAAAGTGTCATCTGCGCCTTGTGCGAGCTGACCGACACTCATCAAACCATCGAGCGCTATGAATGCATCGACCTCGGGAAGCGCTTGACGAATGTCTCCCTTGTAACGCTCGACCATACAGCCCGCGACCAACAAGCGGCGAATACTTCCTGCCCTCTTGAGCTCCGAGATCTCAAGCACGCAATCGATACTCTCCTTGACTGCGCTCTCGAGAAACCCGCACGTGTTCACGACAGCGATATCGGCACGACTCAGCTCGCTCACGATCTCGAACCCGGAGTTACGCAAGACCCCGATCATGACCTCTGAATCGACCTGGTTCTTGGCGCACCCTAATGTGACCACGGCGGCCCGACCTGCGAATTCCTTTCGCCCATCAAGGGCCTGGGGCTCGGTGATATTAACGGCCACGGAGGAACAACTGGATGGGGAGGCGCCCTCGAGGGGCAAAATCGGTAATACTGACTTCATGATACTGCTATTTACGCTCTAGACGTCGGTCCATTACATCTACACCTTTCGGGTAGTCTAAAACAAATGTGGAGGCATCAACCTTGACCCCCTTGGTGCGTAGGCCTTCGAAGAGAATTGCGGTTATATTCCCACCAAGCGAGGTGATTTTAGCCCCTTTTGGTAAGCTTTGGTGCTCATCAACCAGTAGTTGAAAGCCCTCCAAAGGGTCCGCTTGAGCCGAGGACTCCGTTTTGTGGGGCAGAAGCGTCAAAACCACCCCGTCCGCGCTTCGACAAGCACCCTGAAAATCGAAGTCCCGAGAAAGGTTACCCAGACCGGTCATGAACACAATCGGGAGATTGGAAAGTAGCACCTGACTGATATCGTCGATGAGAACCTGATTCTTGTCGGGTTGATACAACCACAACACTCCATCCTTGATTACTACGACCTGGTCGCGTGGCTCTTTGTATACCCAACGCATCTTACCCGGCTTACCAAACCACATCTCGCCAGAGCTGACCTCCCCCTCATCGAGAGCGGCAACGTATGAATCCTGACGAAACTTGCCCTGAAGAACCTCGATAGTCGCGTAGGTACGCTGAACAGAATCGAGCAGGTGCCGCCCCTCTTCCGACTTCATCTCTGTTCCTGTAGAGCAGTCAAAAGAGCGCATCTGCGCATCGAGGTGGCGAGCGCCACACAGGAGCCACAAGCATCCAAGCATCACGAGAACTGCACACCGATTGTTCATGGATTCCCCTCCACTCCCTACGCAAGGTCGAGAGTGTACCATGTCTTTTGGTGCTGCGGTACTTGATGGCGACTACCCGCCCTGAGACCCCGTTGCTAAGACCCTGCGGCTAAGACTCCACGATCACGCTCGGCACCGACCTCAGCGCTTCACACACTGGACGATCTGCCCGCCTTCAAGACAGTAACGGTTACACCCATTAGGGATAGTGATGGTGTCGGACCCGTTCAGCAGAAGCGGCACGCCCTCTCTGTCAAGAACCTGAACACGTGCTTGAGCGCCGTACGCACACCCTGTTTTTGAAAAGCGACCAAGCTCTGCGTAACCGTTCCCTGGACCTCGCAGCGAGCCCGATTCCCCGTTCACGACGATCGAACCAGCTGGCGTGACATGGATTGCTAGCTTACTGTCGCTATCGGAGACCGGCTTCCAGAGAAACTTGGTGATCTCACCCGCTCCGGAGCTCTCTGTGCCCCTGGGGGCACCGGGATTGCCCCGCTGCAGAGCCTGGTAGCAAGAGCCTATCAGGAACCCTTTACACACATCGTTAGTATCTGCACTGACCAATCCTGCCTTCAACAAGGCCTCTCCAAAATTCGTTCCATCAGCAGAGAAGACCTGCGCAACGATACCGTCCTCTTCCTCTCCCGATACACTCGCCGTGCAACCAGGTGCCGCTCGGAACACATAGGCTTCCCCCTGTGCAGCGAGCTTACCCATGAGATCGAGAGCAGCCTTGACCTTATTGTTCGACCCACTCGACCCGGCTGCGTTTATGCCGTGCAGCTTGATGAGGCTCTTGCCCATCAGCACAAGATTCGGCGACACAGGCGCGACCGTACCGCGCTCGGCGATCTTAGCCTCGATAGGATTGACGAGAGCATTGCTTTGCACCGTCCCGCAATCGGAGGTAAACGCGCGCGGATCTCCATTAGTCGTTTCGTCCTCACTCTTAGTGCAACCGCCGACCAAAAGGAGTGCAGAGCACACCGCGACTCGTAGCAAACCGTTCCCTTTCATAGCTTTTAATCCTTCCCTCGACCCTGTGTAGAGCTGCCTGCGTATATGCGTATCAGGCACTGCCTAATGAGACTACTCACGTACACCTATCGGCTCGAACCCCCCTAGTGCTACAGAGATCTCGCACTAGTAAGGTCCAGTAACTGGTGAATATCAGGAGCGATGGCAGCTAAACCCCTTACATTCGTGGATCTGCACGTTACAAACCCACGTTCTGCACAAGCCGCCTCGACGCATTTCGTAGCGTGCATCCCAAGTACATCCAACATTTGAAAGGTCTAGAAATGCCTGGGGAGCGAGGTCGAGCCCCGAGCAGGAGCGAGAGCGCCGATAGGAGAAAAAACCGGGCCCGTTAGGGGCACACCCCTACCCCGTCATGCGAATCTTGGCGAAGCGAAGTTCGAATAGGAAAAGAATGGAGCGGGTGACGGGGTTCGAACCCGCGACATCCAGCTTGGGAAGCTGACACTCTACCAACTGAGTTACACCCGCATAACGGACCTGTCGGTCAACGCTGGGTGTAAGGGCTACCACAGCGTGAAATGAACTTCAACGGTTACCGAGCCTCGCTGAACTCACAGCAAGTACACAGGAGAGCCGGCATTACGGCTGCTTAGAGATCAGGGAGCCCGTGCCCAGCGCGCACTAAAAACTCAAAACAGCTCGATTACAATTTCAATTAAAACTGAGCCAAGTGTGAATCGAATCGAACAGTAATTCCTGCGGGGTACGCGGGGCGGCACGCCCCAGCCAGACAAATCAAACCTCAGCTAAGCCAAGCGAGAACCGAATCGGATAATAGTTCCTGCGGGGCCCGCGGGGCGGCACGCCCCAGCCAGCTAAAACAAACCTCAGCTAAGCCAAGCGAGAATCGAATCGTATAATAGTTCCTGCGGGGACCGCGGGGCGGCACGCCCCAGCCAGCTAAAACAAACCTCAGC
>JBIIOE010000108.1:0-12647 GCA_044337105.1 Bdellovibrionota bacterium
AGGATGCCTTCGCTGAACGAGTACTCGCACAGCTCCACAAGCAAGAGCGTATCTCTGACGATGACGTAGCGCAGATCCTCTCTCAAGAACACACTGGCTTCGGCGTATGGCTAGGGGACGCCTTCCAACCACTCGGTGCCCCCTGAGGGTTTAGAGCACGAGAAAGCCGCTTCATGGCCGGCCAAGCTTCTTCGTGCAGCGAGGCAGTGCCGGCGAGGTTCGATTCCTCACCTGCATCCGCCAACTTCCTTGGACACGTTTCTCACCTCACCCGCATGTACAACCGCCGATCTCTGCCTAGTGCTCGACGATCGCAGCGATGCAACGCCTGCACCGAAAGGGCCCACGCAGCGCATAGTCTTGTTTGTCGGGCCTGAGGGCGGCTTTTCCGACGCGGAACGGTCGAAGCTCGAAGGCAAGGCTCGGTCGTGGGTGCTGGGAGGCAGAGTTCTCCGCGCAGAAACCGCCGTGTTGGCTGGACTGACCGCCGTGCAGATGACGTGGGGAGATTTCACGAATATTGCACCTTGAAGCCTCTGTAAAATCTGAACGTCGAGTGGAGCGGGTAGAGCCCTCGAGCCGCTCATTTGCTTGCCTCGCGCAGTGACTGACCGAAATTTTCGAGGAGGCCTCTCGCGGATACCCACTTGCAGGAATTCGATCGACCTCTTTATCCTGCCTTTGCCTCTTCGTCCTGCCAAGCACATATCGGGATTCATAATCCAAACGTGCCTCCGACGATTGAGTCCCTCGAATTGTGCCTCCGCTATAAACGCTAATACAATTTATTCTTTATATTGTATGATAAGTAATACTTATATGAAAAGCGCGCCGCATCAGTGTGCTGGAGCAAGACATCCGTGGGATACGAATATCACCTCTGTTGAGAACCATGCTCCTTCTCTCAGGGACCGCGCGGTAGAAGCGCAGCCCCTTTTGATTTCAAATCTGGCGATGACCTCAAAGGATTCGACAGTTGGTCTGGATCGCTTTGGCGCTCGAGAGCACCGAAGCCCTCGGGATGTATGCTCTAAAAAACACATACGCATCGCATTTCCATTGCGCGCGCTCACTGAGGGAAGGAGCTTGGGAGTTTGGAAGCGGCGAGCTAGTCGCAGAAAGGCACGGTGTGCTACCGTTCGTCAGAGCCTGATAACCACTTGGGATAACATGCTCTCCCCCCTCACGATCTCACAATTTTTCGCGCTGCACGTCTGATTCCAGCCCCTTCCGTAAGCCGTTAGGGCACATGGCGTCTCATCCTTTGCACAACTATCCTCGATGGGTTTAGCAACGTCTCCGCAGGCTATGGGAGTTGCCAATGACCAGCAATATAGTACCGTTCGCTCAGTATATTAGGAGTTTGTAGTTATGCCAGCACCGAACACAGGCAACAGTCGAGGCCCAGGACCCCAGGAGGACCCGAGAATAGTAGCGGCCCAGAATGCGTTCACGAACGCATTGTGTGCCGAACCGACACCGCAAGATACTGAAAGGGCATTGGAGGCCCTTAAACAGCACGGCACTCGTGCAGAAAACGGAGAGGTCTCATTCACCGGCGCCAATGGCGATTCATTTAAATTGACCGAAGAGCCTTATAGTCGAGTTCTTACCTGGAGTACGCCAGAGAACTTTCCAACTGCGCTTCTTGCCAGTGGTGTCACAGATGCCAAACGCTTGGAGTTTTTGGAGGATGCTCGTAAGTACTTGTCGAGAGAGATCGAATCTGAAAGCAAGATCGCAGCAACCGCCATGGCACTTTCAGAACTGCAATCTGGTCGCATCACAGCGGACGGATTGGACGCTGAGGGGCTTTTGTTTTTCTACCAAGCCACTATGGACAGAGCTTTCGTACCGGACCGTGGGTGGTTCGATGTGACCAAGCATGGTAACGAGTTCGCGCTAACGAGCAATATCGACTTAACGACTGGCAAGATTGGTGAAACTCGATATCTCTTCAACGAAAACGGCACACCTGTGGGTGACCACTCCAGTGCCGATAGCAGCCCAGTTGATGCGCTGCTCTCAAGCACCGTAACGAGAACCAACACAATGATCTGGTCTCGTAAGGATAGCGAAAGTCCCTGGGAGCAAAACACCCACCTCCGTTTCACACTGGGAGGCAATCCAATTGACTTTGCTCAGTATGGGTCCGGCTTCTCTGAGGGGACGGCTGCCCTTCTTAAGGCTTTCGACATGCGGACCCTCGCTGTGGATGCTGCTCTGAAGGCTCTGAAGGCTCTGACTCAGGCCCGAGAAGAGGTCGAGACGGCCAGGTTAGCTGCCCAACGGGGCGCTATTAGTTTTGATGGCGTAGCGCTGCCCCGCCATTCCCCAATAGACCGTGAAGCTCTTAGAAGCGAAGTCGAATCGGAAGGAAGGAACGAACCCTGAGGCTTGAACGAGCCCCGCAGGTGACGGCTTCTTTCCCAAAGAGGGCGCGGCAAGACCACGCGACAGCGAGGCTTGCCGCTCTTCCTCAGGGGAGGTTGTAGCGACTGTTCTAGATATCAACCTCCAACCGATGCGCATTCTCCTGGATCAGCTTGTAGCGATCGGCTGAGTCCTTGCCCATCAGGCTCTCCAGCATCGCTTCAGCCTCAGAGGCATCGTCGATCGTGACCTGCAGGAGCTTGCGCGTCTTGGGGTTCAAGGTCGTCTCCCACAAGGTGTCGGGATTCATCTCTCCGAGACCCTTGAATCGGGTGATGTGCACCTTTCGAGACTTGTTCGCCTTGAGCACGCGCTCCTTCTCTTCGTCGGAGTATACCCACTCGACATCGGACTCCTTGGCACCACTGCCGAACTTCAGCCGGTACAGCGGCGAGATGCCGATGTAGAGGTGCCCTGCTTCTACGAGCGGACGCATGAACTTGAAGAAGAACGCCATCAAGAGCGCCGAGATGTGCATACCATCGGCGTCGGCATCGGTCAGGATGATAACCTTCGAATACCGGAGGCGCTCTAATCGGATATCCTTGCCGGAACCACAGCCGAGCGCAGAGATGAGATCCAGAAGCTCCCTGTTCTCTTGTAGCTTCGACTGATTAGTGGAGACCGAGTTGATGATCTTTCCACGCAGCGGCAATACAGCCTGCGTGGCACGATCGCGTCCCTGCTTGGCGCTGCCACCTGCGGAATCTCCCTCTACTATGAAGACCTCGGAATTGTCGGGTTTTGTCGAAGAACAATCCGCGAGTTTTCCCGGAAGATTCAATCGATGGCTGACACCGACCTTACGGCTCACGCTCGCCGAAGCCGAGCGCGCTGCAGCACGCGCTTTGGCCGCCAACGTGATTCGCTCTACGAGCGCGTTTGCGACCGAAGGCTTCGAATTGAGCACGTTCTCGAACGTCTTCACGAGCGCATCGACCGGCGCTTCGATCTCAGGATTGTTGAGGCGATCCTTGGTTTGCCCTTGAAACTGCAACTGGCTGACCGCGCCCGGAACACTCACGGAGAGAACCGCGACGAGCCCCTCGCGGAGATCCAAGAGTAGGAGGAACGATCGCTTTCTATAAATAGTTGCAGTGCAGAGAAGTATGGCGGCGACCCGATGATGATCCAGTCAAGATTGATAAGATTAGCCTCGAAATCTACTGAGATTGCTTCGGAGAAAAATTCCCTGTCATTTCTCGCAGGGTACCCACGATTCGAAGGGATAGTATGCCGTCTAGCTGAGCACCTTGCCCGCCCGCTCAGTGTCACACTACCGGAACAGCAGCCCAAGCACGGTTTGATACCCCTTCTGAGCGGTGAGGAAGGCAGAGACCTCTGTGTGACTTACACGTACGCAGCTCTTGAGCTTTTCGTCTGCGGCGTAAGCAATAAAAGCCCGCATGGTTTCGGGTAGTGTGCGCTGCTCATGAAACAGATTTTGCACGACTCTCTCGCGGGCGTCTTCAAACTCAACTGCGGCAATGAGCTCGTTTGCGCGATACATGCCGACGCATCGCGCGTCTGGAGGAAAAACACTGACAGGGATCTCTCTTACACCGCGATCCAGATAGAACTGCAAGGCTGCTCGCCGCGTTTCGCTCATCTCCTGACGGGGTAGGGGAGCGACGGTCAGTCCTCGGCGAATCAAGTGGTAGTCTACTGCTGCACCTCGTACGAGGCGCTCGAGGAGTTCGACATCCCTCTCTGCTAATCCTGAAAGGCTAGAGTAGCGCTCGAGAGCCGTATGCTCCATCTGTGCTAAAATGCTCCATCCTTTCGGACGCGGAGAGAGAAAGAAAGAGCGCTTGTCCAAAGCCGACTGAGTTTTCAAGATATACCCGCGCTGAAGCAGCTCGCGCAATGCGATTGCGAGTGCAGGTTTCGGAGTGTCCATGAGAGCACAAGCCTCAAGCGGAGTAAGCGAGCCTGGGTTGTCGCAGATGCTTACGAGAAGCTGCCACTCCAGGGGGTTAAGATCGCTGCCCAAGGCTCGCCGTCCTAAGAGGCCCAAAGATCGCGCAATTCTACGCAGCGCA
The DNA here is from genome assembly GCA_044337105.1 of Bdellovibrionota bacterium. Classification (GTDB taxonomy): domain Bacteria; phylum Bdellovibrionota_C; class UBA2361; order UBA2361; family OMII01; genus OMII01. The sequence goes on from JBIIOE010000108.1 coordinate 4,476, forward strand.
GGGCGCGCTGGATGTTCATGCGAGCGCCGCGGCGAGTGGGGTGAACCGAACGCTTTTGCTACACGGTCGAGGAGATGTGAGAGACGTTCCTGCTCGGTCAGCGTAAGGTGCGAATGACATTCAAACCGCTCCATGCGCTGCTCAGCTAGGGTATCGAACTCCCTAATCGCTCCCAATCCCCGTTTCGTTAGGGAGAGGAGTCTAACCCGAGCGTCATCTTTGGAGGCGCTACGAGTAATCAAGCCGGCATCGACGAGCTGTGATACAACCTTCGATATCGCCGTTTGCTCTACGGCCATGCGCCCCACTAATTCACTGAATGATACCCGAGGGGTTGCATCCAGCTCTATAAGTACATGAACGACTATCGGCGGAAGCTTCAGCCCGTAAGATGCGACGCCGAATTGATTGTAGCGTGGGAGCTCTCTGATTGCGCGATGAAGACGTAGGGCTATCTGTTGGTGCTTCATCACGAGCCAAAAGGAGAGACTTCAGGCCACGATGATAGACCCACGGGAATCGGCTGACAATATGCCGACTCCAGCTCTTGCGCGCGCAAGCACCCGACTATCAACCGAACCTTCATTTTCGAGATATCGGTAGGTGGCGGCGCGAGTGCTTACAGGCCAAAGCCCTTTCCCGTTCGATAGTCATCGAAGTACAGGGTATATCCACTTTCGCCTTCCCGTCGTGCCAGGATAGCCTCGTAATACCCAGCTTTAAACTGTGCGTCTCGGCCTCTCCCTGTATGAGGGATCTCCTGAAGCGCGTCGAATATGCGCTTTCGCATGGTAGGGTCGTCGAAGCTGTATCTGAAGCAATCCAGGAAAGGATCCCTCCACATGCGGAATGCCGGTATTCCATCGAGCTGAATCGAAGTGCCACCAAGATTAGAGAATTCGGCGACTATCGAGCCGTCGGAGCCAATGAGGAAAGTACCTCCGATAGCTTCCGGAATGAACTCCTTGAGAAGGATGCTATACCGATCGACGCTGCATGAGGGCACCTCCTGCCTTAGCTCTGATGTCAGTGTGTTGAGGTTCGGCTGCGTCTTTCTAATAGTAGGTAACCCATGAGCGAATCCGTCCGGCTCTACTATTGCGCGTACGCTTTCACAGCGGAGCCTAGCAATATATACTGTTGGATCTGTGAGAAACTGCTCTAGAGGTGCCCACACGTACGGGACCGTAGGTAGCCCCAGCCTTGTGAGGCGCTCGTATGAGGCCACGCGACTCATGAGAAATTCACCGGCGTCACGTTTCAAGCCGGAGTTGCTCAGTTCAGTCGCCCACGATTGCATATGTCCACCGTGTTGGTCGAAAGAGGTGTGTGATGATGGTGGTGTGGTTGTACGGACTACTTTGCGCTCAGACACGATTGACTCTCCGTTGCGATAGACTGATCGTAGTGCTTCTGAATGTCATCAAACCCAGCTTGTAGACGTCGTCTGGTCTCAGAGATCGCTTCGTCATCCTGCCATCCGTCATCGATTGATCTGCGTATTCTCCAATCCCAAAATCCTCTTTCTGGGTGCCCCATTTCAGTCCCTATCGCCGCGCGTAGGTATTGCGAGGGGATCTGTCGCGTAGCCACGGATGACGCGATGTGTTTGCCATCTGAGGTTCTTATATAGAGGTAGGGAGGTTCTATAAGCGGAAGCTCTTGGAGGGATTTCAGCTCATGAACCCCCTCGCCGCATAGGTATTTAGAGAGGTCTACTGACACCGGGATGACGTTCATGTGCATATGGGTCACGCATTGACCCGCTTTCGCATGACAGGTAGAGCCGTGTTCGAAGAAGATAGGTGCCACTCCGTACTCTTCTTGGATCAAGCCAGCAGCCTCGTTCATGACCGTTTCAAGCTCTGTTAAAAGCTCCCGGGAGAAGGACGCGCTCGATGTGTACGAGTGACATCGCGTGACGGTGACAAGATAGCCTCCGTCATCACGAAATTGCCCGTATCCGGGCATCGTTACGAAATTCGGAGTCTTAAGTAGAGCTAAATCGGAGTGTGCGTCGTGGCACAAGCCACACGTTCGTTCTCTGAGCATACCTATCCTGGAGAAACTTAGTTGCTTAATCGTAACTATCATAAAACAGTGTATTGCGCTAAGCAAGCGTATGGCCGAAAAATGAGATGCCTTGGTTTCTACAGGACGCTGGTTGTAGGAGAGAAAGAGAGGTTCAGGTTGCCATTTGAGTCAGTGCTGCGTGAGGGGATTAAGGTAGTGATGTAGTTGCTGGGACCAGCCCTGCGCCTATCGCCGGTATTGTCTGAATCAACGCTGCTAAATCCGCCACAGAGTTCGTTGGGAATCTCCATAAGAGTCTCGATTTCTTGAGGCCGATTCAGCGGGCACTGACTATAACAGGTAGTGGCGAGCCCACTATCTCGCCGCGGCTGCCAGCCGTACTTGAGGCGATTGCAGGCTATCCTTGTGCGAACTTCGTCATCAATACGAATCGTAATGCATGAGTGGGAGGATAACCGCATGACGACCTCGAAGCTGACGAACAAAGCTGAAGGCAGACCTTTCTCCCTAACCGATGCGGACTATGTAAACCACAGCTGCGAGCCGAACGCGGGCTTGCAGGGGGCCGCCACGCTAGTTGCCATGCGTGATATCGAGCCGGGGGAAGAGATTACCTATGACTATGCGATGACCGACACCTCAGCCTACGACCAATTCACATGCCGCTGTGGTGCCAACAACTGCAGGAGCGGCATTACAGGCGATGATTGGCGAAACCCTGAGTTGCGTAGTCGGTACCGCGGATATTTTTCCTCCTATCTCGAGGACTTAATTCGAGAAGAGCAGAGAGATAGCGCTGACCTATAAGTCGCACCTTCTTAAGTTTCCCAAGGGCTCAATGCGCGCAACAAGCACTCCACGTCGAGCGGCGCTGCACGAGAAAGTTGATTCAAGCGCTGTAGCAGACTACGACCCTTCACCTCTTCCTTGAAAGCCGGCACTACCTCTCGGGCCAAGAGCAGCAAGGTCTGCGCTTCCTGAGGTGTAAAGTGTACGTTGTGCTGAATGTGCTGTATCCATTCACGACGCCGTGCTGAATCTTCCATGCTACGCAGCCAGCCATTTGCAATCCCGATCGTGGTTTCGTATTCCAATAGCCCAGCCTTCGACAGCATGAAGCGCGCTCGGGGCGTTACCTGCATGAGGTCCGCCTTCATATCTTCGACAGCCTTAAGAGCTGAGTCGATATCGAGTGCTTCGATATCCTCAAGGCTCCATTCCTGCTCGTTATCTGGGCGAGAGCTCTCGCTCTGTTGAAGATGGTGAAGCACCCACTGTGATAGGATGACCTCCGGGTCCACGCCAGGCGCAGAGGGCTCTGCCTCAACTTCGATCGAGGCTTCATCAGTGGGAAGGGTCTCCTCTGGCGGATCTGTCTTGCATCGAGCGCTCTCGAGGGCGGCATTTTCTAGCAGTTCTGCGCGACGACGTTGGCGTCGGATGATGAGAAGCGCTGCCACACCTGCGCCTCCAATCGCGAGACTTCCCTTAAGAGCTACACGTTCCAATTCGTCATTACTCTCTTCCTTGGGAGCGGCCTCTCCGGTCGCATCGTATATGCGGGGCACGACCGCCTTCTTGCCATCTGCACTAAGAAGGAACACCACGTTGGTGGCGTGCCCGCCGGCGGTGGTGTAGGTGACTCCATCTTCTTTCGGCAGCAGACCTAATGTGATACAGCATGGTATTCCCGCTTGCTTAAGCACTTCATCAAAAACCACAGATGACTGACCGCAAATGCCTTTCTCTTCCCCAAGTATCGTGCGGAAATACTCCTCAAAGCTCCCTTCAAAGTCGTTGTAGATGGGTGCCTCCTCGTAGATTAGCAACTTCGACACCTTTTTACGTAGGAATGCGACTGCGTGTACGGCAGTCATGCTGCGCGCCTTCTCGATCGCCTCGGCAAGCTCCGGATTCGCATCTCGTATAACCCAGGGAGGGAGTCGCGGTTGTGATAGTCGCTGATGCAGTAATCCAAGCTCAGTGACGATATCGGCGCCTGTAAGCGTGCTATCGATCGGTCGTTCCGGGGCAATCATCATCTCGAAATGATGAGGCGCTGCGTCGCGAGCGGCTCGCACTGGCACAGTTCCGGACGCAAGCGTAGATGTCGCATCTAATACGACCGCTCCTATCGGGAGAGCGACGAAGTCGTCGCGACGCAATTTCGGGAGTTCTATTTCGACGAGGTCTTCCAAGTCATCGGCACCACAGTATCTAAGCCACTGGTGCACCTCGTGAGAGCCCTCATATGATAGTCCTGGCTGTTGAGCCTTCGACTCACTCGCGCCGACCAGCCCTTGGACGAGAAACTGGTTCCGTGCATTCTTAAAAGGCTTTGACAGCTTCGCGATCGGCTTCTCAACTTTAGGAATGCGTCCGTTCGGCCTTAGATCATCAGCGGGATGAAAATGAACCCCGCTGTCGCCCGACATCCATTCCAAGGGCCCAAGACTTCGTAGTGCTGCCCCGCCTCCAAAGGCAAGCGCCCCGCCCAGTAACATCTTCCCGAATAGGCTCATGAGGTGCCGTTGTTCTGCTGGAATCTTTAGCATACGCGGAAACGACAGCTGACTTTTAAAAGTCAGCTCCGATTCGAGCGCAGTTCGACACTCAGAAACGAGCTGTTCGAACTCTTCCTTAGGGCGACGTATGGCACGTAGTGTTACTGGCGAATTTCGGGTCTTGTATTGAACGTAGCGCCCCACCGATCTGATTCGTCCCAACAACATCAAGGAAGCAAAATTAACGAGCGGGCGAGCCTCCCCTTTTAGTCCGAGTCGTCGTATACCCGTCTCCGTCGCAGCTATCAGGGGGACATCTCTCTCTTCGTATTGCAGAAGTCCCTTGATGGCCAATCTGCGGCGGAGCCGCTCCAGGTTTTCGCCGCGTCGCCGCGCTCTCTGAAACGCCACAATGGCACTCAACACACGTTGAGTGCCGACAGATGTCGGGTTAGCACGAAGATCATTTTTGAGGACAAACAGCAGGTCCTTGAGTGTTCGTCTCGTTTGTCCGTATCCTTCGAGAAGGATAGATGCCGACGTGAACAGACCTCGTTCAAGTGCATAATCCGAAAAGGCTCCATTCATCCATTGATTAACCTGTCGAAGCACTTTGCGGGATTCGTCACTCAGTTCTCGTTCCTGCTGGACGGAAAGTCTCAAGAAGCACATGTTTGTACGCTGTCCGGTCGCTAGGCTAGATTCCTGGATCTCCTGGGTGAGAGCCCCCTCATAGAGAAGAGGGATGATGACCTCGGTGTGATCCGGTAGCAGCATACGGTTTGCTCCGGGATCCGTTAGAATCCTCTCAACAAGAGAGCTGCGCCACTTTACGAACTCGGAATCGGTGATGGTGATCTTACTCAAGGTGTTGAGAAACACGGCCATGTGGTCGTCTGTGCTTGTCCCCAACCAACCTTGAGGCCGTGAGCACAACTCCGCGATCTCATCTGCCGATAGACCGCCCCACTGCGTGCATCCACGCGTCATCTCCTCCATCGGCAGACCTATCAGCGCTCCACGAACGAGTAGAGACCGGAACAGGGTAGCGTCATGCCCTGGGGGAAGTAAGTGCCACGCCTTCAGCGCGCGTGGCCAAAAGCTGTCGAGAGCACAGCTGTTGAGGAGGGTGGCAAGCTCCGCATGTGGAGCTTGCCGGGCTTTCACCCGAATGACTACTTCGTAGATCGGATCAGCCTTGCTTTGGGCATGCAAAGAGAACGCAGTGGTCAGATCAGGGTGCTCATTGAGACCGAGAGACGCAAACTTGATCGCCAGCTCACATCCTGAGTTACAGAGCAACGGAGGCTTTGCACCCGCAAGTACTCGCTCGCCTACCGTGAGGCTACTTCGGAGCTGCTTCTCCTCGTAGCTCTCGAGGGCATCTACGATTTCGTTGATATCATCATTCCTAAAGTCGGGGTCTCTTCTTAGGATCTCAGAGATGACCTCGTGAGCTTTCTGGAACAGCTTCAAGCGCGCCTGTCGAATACCCGCAAACACTTCAGGGTGATCCGTTCCAAATGGAAGCATGGCAGCCCGGAATTCGCTAAATTCGAGGAGCTCTTCAATGAATGCCCTAACGAGAGTCTCTCCATCCTCTTCTCGTCGCGCCGGCTCGCCTGAACGGTGAGCGCGCATCCATTTTGTGAGAGGACTTGCGTCGCCGCGCACAGTGAGAGCGCTTTTAATTTCACCTATAATCTTCCAGGTGAGGCACTCTGGAAGAATCCCATGCGACTCCCTCACATGGCGGAGGAGTGGCAAAAGACCGGGCATCTCTAGAAACGTCACAGGCGAATTAGTTAGTGTGTTTACAAGATCCTCAGCGCTCTCTTTCTTTATGGGGCTTCGCAAGCTCAAGGCTTTTTCGACGACGAAAGCTGGGAGTGTGAGCAGGTATTTGTAAGAAAGCTTTTCGAAATAAGGGTCGAGGAAATCTGGCCCTTTAAGGTATCTACGTTGCCCTGGCGCCAGAGCGGTCCAACGCTCAGGTTTAAGCTCGCACGCTCCGATTAACCCTTTGGCTACTTCCTTCCAGACCTCCTTCTGTCTGGGAGAACGAATAAGCTGGCGGCTCATGAAACGGATTTCATCGAGCGTATCAATCGGATGATAGATGAAGCTCAAAGCAACGACAGGCGCTAGAGCGGTTGGTAGAGAGCACTCCAGGGCTCGCGTGATACCTTGTCGTAAAAGCTTGGGCGAGAAGAGCTCCCTCAGAACCACTTCGTTGTCCGGGTTCCTAGGGAGGCCATTCCGCTCCATGTGTTTCACTATAGATGCGGATACCTTGAACAACTGATCAGATAGTGATTCACGCTGGGGGGAAGAATTGCCCCTGTTAAGGAAGTGCGCCAAGGTCCCAGTAGGATCGAGCTCCAGTAATTCGGGCGATGCGTCTAGCTTGATGAGTCCTTGAAGGGCTTCCGGACGGGGTGCGAACGATTCCCCAAGGAGGGCAGGATTCGGACGTCCATCAAGGTTAAGTGGCGCGCCTTCCGCACTTTTCTGATCTCGCTCTACCACCGTACTCTCACCACCAGGATCTGATCATTTACCGGGACAGCCTCTTTTGAACAAAATAAGTCCCCTCCTTAATATGCCACAGTTGCTCTTAAGTAGTGCATATCTGTGCGTGTAGAGAAGGGGCCTTGAGAATCTGATTGAGGGAACCGGCGAAAACAGGATCAGTCGGGAGCTTAAAGCTGGTAGAGGAAGGGAGAGTGACACCTGTCTTCAAAGACCTCATTGAGATCGCCTCAAGCGCGATGGGAATCAAGGATCCTTTTCTCGTAGAGAAGGATTGCTGGTTGATGCCTGTACTGTGGGGGCTTCAGCAGCAGGGACTGCAGTTCCAACTTAAAGGAGGCGCTTCTCTGTCGAAGCGGTACGAGCGCATCCACCGCTTTTCAGAGGACATCGACATTAAAATCAAGCCTGATGAGAAGCTATGCGAATTCAAAGTTTATTCAAGTAGACACCACGGTCAACGGAAGCATCGGGAGTCGCGAAAACAATACTTCGATTGGATCGCCGATTAGCTAAGGGACGCGATTATCGGTATTGTAGGTAGTGAGCGTGATCAAGCGTTTGATGATACCGCAAAGCTCAGGAGTTGCGGTGTTAGGCTCTTTTATTGCGCTCTTTGAACCCCCCGGAACTCGCCAAGCTGCCCAAAATGGGTTTTCTGCTGCCTACCCTTCCCGTTGGATAACTGACGAGCATTTTCGGGGGGAGCTTGGCACGAAGGAGCTAAGGAACCATACAGTATTCCCTGTTGTCCACAGGCGAGCTTTTTTCAAGACCAGACAATCCTGGACGAAGGTTCCTTTACGCCAACGGTCTTGCATACTCCCGGACATAGCAACGATTCTGTTTGCTTTTACGAGGGCAGCAGGGGATGGCTGTTTGCCGGTGATCTTCATGACGATGGTCCGATGTATAGCGATGTGCAAAAGTCCTTGCCAGTAAAACTAGAGAGGTTTTTTCGAACATCACTATAGGGGGTCATCGCGGAATCGAGTGGGTAGGACTCGGTATTATCGCGACGTGAACGTGCTCGTGCACGTAAACGTGAACGTACCCGGAGGAGGAGTCACACTGGCTGAAGGCATAGCTAGGAAAGCATGGC
>JBIIOE010000109.1:0-12491 GCA_044337105.1 Bdellovibrionota bacterium
ACATCCGCAGATTGTTGGAAGCCTTCCCAGGAGACAAGAGTGATATTGCAGCAATTCAATCCTACCTAGATCGCAAGCTCATTCTGGCTAATGAGCGTTGCCACGGAGCCACTCGGGAGCGTCCAGTTGACCGATGGCGTAACGAAGAGCAGCCATCTCTTAAAACCCTTCCCACACTTCCCTATGATATGGAGCACTATCACCACAGGCGAGTCGCTTCCTAAAGCTTACTCAAGTCGATTCCAGCGAGACATAACCGAGTACTCACAGATGTTACTAAACCTTGGCACTACAAAAGGAGATGATGCCTATGAACACTGAAAGAATACGACAACAGCTACAGGAGCTGCGGCTTAAGACTGCTGCTTCGGAGCTGGAAGCGACCCTTGCCAGTCAGAAAAAGACTGTGCCTCTTGAGTGGCTCTCAATCCTCCTCTCTCATGAGATAGACGCTCAGCGACAACACGCCATACAGTGTCGGATCCACCAAGCGGAGTTTCCAGAGGTCACCTCTCTGGAAACTTTCGACTGGGATTCCAACCCCGACATCAATCGCCGCGCTATCGAGGACATCGGGTCTTCTGCTCCAGCGTCAAACGACTCTCTCAACAGATCGCTCTCGCCAGGCAGAAGAACTCCCTGGATATCCTCTTTAGAAAGATCCTGGCTGCACGGCTCTGGATCCTGGATGACTGGGGTGTCGTGTCGATGAAGCCCGAGATAGCCGAAGAGGTATTCGATTTACTCGACCGGCGACGGCACTCCTCGGCGCTTATCCTCACCTCTGACAGGGACGTCTCAGAGTGGGGCTCCGTCTTCCCAGATCCAGTGCTTGCTGGAGCTGCCATCGATAGGCTCTTTGACCGCGCTACGGTTGTCCCCTTCAAAGGTCCAAGCTACAGGCTTAAGGGGAAAATCGTCGCTCCCATGAGCGCCGAAATACAAAATTTTAACAACCTCGAATAGGAGAGATGCTTATGCTAATTTAATACTGGAGTCCAGTATGTGGGATCGTACTGGGTTCGGTTATGTGGGATTCGACACTCATCTCCTTCCCCCTGTCCTTTTGATACGAGAATAGTAGCTCATTTCAGCTCGGCAAATGTTCGGTTTCCGGTGAAGCGCTACACTTACAGAATTTTAACACCAATTCATCAATAAAAATTGCAGCCAAAGTGATAGACCCAACAATTATCCAGAGACCATATCTAAAGTCAGCTGCAGGCAAAATCATAAAGCGCATAGCCGACATAAAAACGGAGACAAACAATAAGAATTGAACAGGTTCAAGACTACGAGCCAAGCAAGCGATCCCAATAATTAAAACAGATAGTGTTAGGTACCAAAAATACCTGAACATCATGCCATCCGCATTGGCATCAAAAAACCAATAGAGATCAATATTCAAATTACTTCGCTCTGCATGTTGAGTCAGAGGGGTCTCATAAAAAAAGGGGGCGGGGTATGGATAATGAAGCTTTTCCTCAAATCCAAGGAAAACTTTCGCAACGCAAAGGCGATGATAAATATAGGCTATGGGGTGGTTCACAATTGCTTCGAGCCAAGCCTGCCTAATCATCTTGGCCTCTTCATTTCGACTGTTCAGCTCTGCTCCTTGTGGAAGGTTTATTGTAAAAAGACGAGACTGACCAAACACTAAAGGATCAGAAGTTGCGCAATTATATCCAGGCAAAGCGTCTTTTGAACCAGAATGTTTTAAAACGCCTGCAATATCCCAGACTGCGATGTTTACCCACGGATTTAACCTCTTCTCAACCCAACTGCCAACGTAGATCGCACAACCTACATAAATCACCAGACAGACAATAAATCCTTTGAGTCCCGCTGGCCTGTGTAAGTTTTCGCCTTTCTCTCTGTTATTAGAAAAAATAAATGCGCCAAAGGTCATTGGGAGCGTAATGACTAGATAGTCAATCCTGGTTAGCGAGGCTAAAATTGAAAACAAGCCGGATATGAATGCGTTCAGCGGCGAGCCGAATTTTATTGCGCGAAATGCGAAGCTTGCACAGAACAATGCAAATGTAATAGCCCAGTTGTCCTTCCAAACCGCGGCCATGTTTGTAAATAAGGGAGGCCAAGACAAAATAGAAAAAAGACATGCTAATGCCACCGTTTTGTTTGTTAGGGTGGCGCAGAAAAGGTGGTTCGCTAAAATGAACAAAGAAATCTGGAGTATCCAGATTCCCCCGGCACTCTGAAAAAGAGAGTGTAGGATACCCCAGATTTTAGTGATGAGCGGAGGATGCCAATTTGTTAGCTGCTGATTCCCCACCCCCTGCGAAAGCATATATAAGCTGTCGGATGTCAGGTAGCCGGGATAGAAAGCGGATGCGTAGTAAGCTAAGAAAAATAGATCAAGTAAGACAAAGCCGACCAAAGCGACGTTTTTGGTTATGTCTATTGTCAATCGAGGTGTGGCAAGAACAGTTTGTCTGAGGAAATGAAAGGGGTTGTTCATAGTTATATTCTTCATCTATTCAGTTTTTTTGGTCAAATAAGAACGCCTCTGGTGTTAATTCCCCCTTTTTTAAAGCCTCTTATTCAATGAACAGTAGCGGCGGTTCCTCCGGCTCGAAGAGCCGTGAGAGGGCGCCGGCTTTCTATTACCCATATCCAGGAATGAGACTTTCATAAAGCTCTGACATTGGAGCGAGCCGTTGCCAGCCACGCCACACTGCCTTAGCACCTGGGAGAGGGTCGTTTTTTCGATTGAGCGCACGCGCTCAAAAAGTTCGGTGTCCGTCCGCTAAGAGACAGGTTTCTTTGGTACGTAACCATCCACTGAGCGGCTCTATGGCGTCTCAAGATCGGACTTCAGTGGTTGTTGAGCGAAGAGCTCCTTCCACCGAATCGGCGTGAGGTCAGCGACATGCGTGGCTTTGATGGTGGAGGTCCTCTGGAGCACATCAACAAAGTAGGTGTACGGATTGATCCCGTATAGCCTGCACGTAACAAGTAGCGACTGAATCTTGCCGACATACTCGACGCCAACCTCAGTCCAACAAAACGGCCAGTTCTTGCGGCACAGCAGAATCGGAAAGATACACAGAGAGCGAAGTCTTGCGCTCAATAGCGTACGATGCCGCTTTCGAGAACGGAGATGATGGGGGGATCGTAAGATCGGTAAGCTCCGTCCCAATCCCCTACAGCCTACACATCAGCACCCCAAAGCGCCACTGGAGAAGGGTTCATCGTGGAATCGAGTGATTAGCTACAGGTAGCAGCAGACCTCAATGTGCTGTTTTTTCGGGTAAATCACACGCTCGGGAACGCCTTGGAAACAACTGAGGGATTGGCGACTGTTTGGTCAAGCTTCCTACTGCGAAGATGATGCCAATTTCAAGATTTTTGAAAGTCTTAACGAAGCGGTGACCGATAAGCTAACTTCTGACCGTCTCGACAGCCCCACACATATTCGACTGGGAAAGATCCTTGAAAACATGCCGCCTTCTCAACAAAGCACCATCGAATCACTAAATGTCAGTATTACCAGCGAAGGCCAGCCACCAGATGCGCTCTAAGCGATCATCGCTGAAGATCGTTTCACCTCTTCGCTCGGAAGCTCTGAAAACCGCCATTCCGAAACGACGAATCCATGAGCATCCGCAACGATGCTCACAAAGTCTCTCTCCTCTGGAGAGCACGACTCAACCATGACCAGCCGATCTATCCTCTCCTCTCGCACCAGCTCGTGAAGCCGCTCTAACCCGCCGACGACCTCCGCTCCGAACATCTTTCGCCCGTGAAGCCCCGGCTGTGGTGACAAGATTCCTGTTAGAACCCGAACGACCCCCCTCTCCCGATACGAGGCATTCGTATCCTTAAGATACAGCAGGATCGCCATAGAGGAGCCGAACACAACAACACGCTCTACGTTCTTCGCGTCCTTCACCACCCAATGCGAGAAAGAATTCATGAGCTCCTGAGCAACCCGAGGCAACGCGCGCACCCCAGTAATCCCAGCAACAGCGACTCCGAAAAATATCAACGAAAACCGCGCCTGACTTACAGGAGTAGCCCCGTCCCACAGCAACTCCACCGCAGTCGATAACACGAGTCCGAAAACGAGCGCCACCTCGAGAAAAGCAAACTCAACGACACGAGCCATGCTCCATACCTGGCGATAAGCTCCGCCAAAAACCAGGGCTAGAAATGGCAAAGCGATCCACTCCGACACCTCACCGAGAAAAAGCCCCTTGAGCTCCCCCACCTCGGAATACTCAGCCGTCAATACAAGCCCACACACAAGCGCCACGGCCAGCGTGCACACATCTGCTAGCGGATACACCACAGCAGCGAGCACCCGCCGCTCTGGCCTCTTGAGCCCACGCATGATCGCATTACCACTATCCCACAGCTCTACATGCGCTATGTGACGAACCACCACGTAAGAGCCCGCAATAAAGGCAATTAGGAAGATCCCCGTCGAACGATTTTGAAAGAGAAGAGCAAGTATCCCCACGGAGATCAGCGCGGCATTAGCCAGATACAGACTCACCGCAACCTTACGCTGCTTCAATCCAGCCTCAAGCAGCCGGTGATGCAGATGGTCCATATCCGCACCCATCACCTCCATTAACCCCTTCCCTTCACCGGAATTCAGAAAAGCCCGCATGGAGCGCCGCCAAACAGCGAGCAACGTATCGAAGATCGGAACTCCTGCCGCCAAAAGGGGAACCGCGAGGGTAGTAACCACCGATCCCTTAGTAGACGTCGTGAGCGCCAAAGCCGCCAAGGTAAAGCCCAGGAACATACTCCCGGAGTCGCCGAGAAATATCGACGCAGGATGAAAGTTGTACCGAAGGAACCCGAGACATGCCCCCATCAAGGCGAGAAACACCAAAGCATCCCCTGGAGCACCTCGAAGAAACGCCGCCCCTGCCAGCCCCATAGCCGCAAGGCATGCAAGCCCCCCAGCCAAACCATCCATTCCGTCGATCAGATTGAAGGCATTGATAAACACCAAGAACCACACCACGGTCGCCGCCATATTGAGCGTCACGTGCAGATCAATCCCTTGGATACGGTTCATCTGAACCCCAAAGGCAAAGACTCCCAATGCGATCGCCGTCTGCCCCAAGAGCTTCACCGACCAGGAGAGCCCCTTGACGTCATCAATGATACCGAGAATCAGAAGGCAGAACGAACCGAACGAAAAAGCACACCACCAGCCGAGATCGATCGAGGAAGAGATTGTCGAATCCGTCGTCAGGAGATATCCCAGGATACACGCCGCATGAAATGCGGCAAAGACAGCTATCCCGCCGAGCCTCGGAACAGGAACCACATGAAGGCGCCGGTCACTTGGGATATCTACCAGCTTCCGTTTGAGCGCAAAGTCTCGCACCCTCGGGGTAAGGAGATAGGAGATCCCGAAAGCAAAGAAAATTAAGACCGGATATTTGACTAGGTTGTAAATGAACACCGGTTTTCCCAACCTTGCCCGCTCTACCTGGGCAATACCCAAGAGCCTGAGCCTTGTCGTTACATGCGCCTCTAAAGATTCTCACGACACAATCATCAGCTCAAGCGCAAACCTGCAAAAATAGGGCTTACAACGAGAATTCTATGAGCCCCTTGACCCACCATATTAGGGTTTAGCTACCACTCGGCCAGATATAGCAGCGCTCATCATTTGAGCTAATCCATCACGCGAGTACGCCGAGGCCAGAGCCTCCCCACCTTGCACGCAGCGATTATAGACCCCCGGGTCATCTTTAAGCTGTCGAATCTTATCGATAAAATCAGCTTCATCCTCAGGCTGGAAGAACACCCCTGCCCCGTACCGCTCGACTAACTCTCGAGCCTCGCCATCAACTCCCAGCAGGATAGGCTTTCCCATCGCCGAACTCTCGAAGATCTTCGATGGAAGCACGGTCTTGAAGGTATCTGAGCGCCGCAAATTGACCAACGAAACATCAAAAGCACTTAGAATAGACTTCAACTCCGCCTTGGAAACAGGCGGTAGAATCTTGAGATTAGGCAGATTTACCTCCGCGGCTCTCCTCTCCAGCCGCTCCCGCTCCGCCCCGTCTCCAATGAGCACAATAGTAACATCAGGAAGGACATGATTAAGCCTCAAAGCAGCAGATACGATGAAATCCAGTGCGTGAGCCATCCCCATCGTACCCGCGTACCCGAGCACGAACTTGCCACTTACCCCAAGCCTCTCCCGAGCACGGTCGCGCTCATCAAGATCCGAACAGCGCCACTCCTCTCGATTGACACCATTCGTGACCACACTAATCTTTTCGTCGGGCACCCCGCGCCTGACCAAGTTCTCACGAAAGCTCTCTGTGAGCACCACCACCGCCGCAGCAGACCGGTATAACCGAAGCTCCAGCTTCTCAATAAGCGAAAGCGCGAACGACCGCCGCATAGCTCCAACCGCAGCGATAGACTCCGGCCACAGATCTCGCACCTCGAAGACCCAAGGAGTACCCTTCACAAACCCAAGCGCTCCACCCGAAACCGCTGTAAAGAACTGCGGCGAGGTCGCAATAATCACATCTGCCTTGATAAATAACCCGGCAATGAAGCTATTCAGCGCGAACGAGAGATAATCAACGACCCTGAGCACCCGCCCCTTGTTCGGCCAGATAAAGCTCCACACACGGTGAACAGCAATCCCCTCGACAACCTCTCGCTGGTACAGCCGATTGCGATATCCCTCAAAAACCCTTCCCCGCGGAAAGTTCGGCGCGCACGTAACCACATGAACCTCATGTCCCTCTCGAGCCCACACCCGACAGTGTTCGAGAGTACGCGTAGCTGGGGCGTTTACTTCGGGGGGAAAGTTATCGGTTAGGAAAAGGATCTTCATCGACTGGGGCCTGATAACCTGGCAAGAAATGTGCGCTACTTCTGGAGCACTGAAATCAAAATTACTCGAAGATGACGAAGCATCTTAGTGCTATTCACAAACCGCTCATAAGCGATCCCGGCAAGATACGAAGGCACAGAAAACCGTAAATACTCCGGCCTGCCTTCCACCAGTCGAATATCCTTCACAGAAAACCCAGCTTCGGCTGCAAGCTTTTTGACCGATTGCTCCGAATTAGCACGGTAAAGCGTCGGAAATGTATCTTCCGTTTCGCGCCCCCGAAGACTGTTGAAAAACTTGTGAAACCACAGGGGGGTGAGTTGCGCCAACACCGGTACATAATGAAACCGATTAGGCGTCTTCGAAATAAAATATCCACCCTTTTTCAAGACCCGTCCTACCTCGGCAAATACGGCGCCCGGATTCGGCAGATGCTCGAAGACATTATCGGAAAAAACCACGTCGAACGTTTCATCAGCATACGGGAGCTTCTCCCCCTTACCGACAATTCCCTCATCCAAGAAGGGGTTATCAACAACACGAGGATCGAGATCTACCCCGCACACCCTCGCTGCTTTTTCCCTGAAATTCATCTGCGGAATTATTCCCGCCCCAGCCCCGACATCGAGCACTACACTCGACTCCGTGATGTAACCGAGTAAAACCTCTCGAAAGAGCGTATCATCCCAATTCCGTCCAAGTTTAGGATACCAGTACCTATCGAGCCGCTCTCGAAGAGTGGTCGGAGAACTCACTAAAGTTGACTGCTCTGAACTATCCATATTGGCCCCACCTGCTATACTCGATACTTCTAACAAGACTCGTGACCCAAGAGCCAGAAAAACCGACGTTAAAGATGAAGAAAGCCCTATTCTCGCTTGGACGGTACTATCGCACGGTCAAACATCTTCGTACGTCTCAGCTCCGCGCCCGTATCTTTCGTCGACTATTAATGGCCATGGAGCGTATCCCAGCGGTGGCATACCTCTACACACAACCCCTCCCATCGCACGAAATAAACGACCTCACCTTAAAGCGGCTGCCGCTACCAGACCAACACTATCTCGGGAACTCCGTATTCGAATTCCTCTCCCAAAAATTTGATTGCAAGAACTCCTGGTTCCCCGATGGAGCTTCCCTGCTCTGGCGCTTCAACCTCCACTACTTTGATTTTCTGCACGAGATCGAGAGTGCCCAAGAACAGAAGCGATTTATATTCGACTGGATAGCTAAAGTACCAGTATGCCATCCCGTCGGATGGCACCCCTACACATCATCTCTTCGAATCTGCAATTGGATAGCGCACTATCCGCAGTTCAAGCACATTCTCTCGGAACCAGAGCAGCACATGTTCCTTTCGAGTCTATACAACCAACTCCGGCACCTCCTCTGGCACATAGAAGAAGACCTCCTCGCAAACCACCTGATCGAAAACTGCCGTGCGCTCATCGTAGGCGGCGTCTTTTTGAACCAAGATCGGTTCGTTGCTCACGGAATGAAGGTTCTCCTGCGCGAACTGCCGGAACAAGTTCTCAGCGATGGCGGACACTATGAACGGTCGCCTCAGTACCATACAGAGGTATTGTTAGCGCTTCTTGATGCCCATGCAGCCCTGCGACAGAGCGGCAGAGCTATCCCGCCCTTACTAGCCGGGAAAACCCAGGCGATGACGCATTTTCTGGCGAAGATACTCGACTTTGGAGCTTTACCCGTCCTCAATGATACAACCCCTGAGTTCGTACCGAATCCCACGTCGGTCATCGCATATGCTACCCAAGAGCTTCAAATTCAAGGTGCCCATTACACTGAGCTAGACGAGCTTTTTCCCGAGACGGGGCTGTACATTCTTCGAACACCGCGCGTCTCTGTCACATTCGATGTCGGTCCGATAGGCCCAGACGTGCAGCCGGGCCACGCTCACAGCGACACCCTCTCCGTACTCGTAAGCGTAGACGGAACTCCAGTGCTCATCGATTCGGGGGTCTACACATACGAAGCAGGAAAAGAGCGGGACTATTTTCGCTCTGCAAGAGCGCACAACGGCCCAATTATCAACGGTATTGAGCCAAACGAAATGTGGGGAGGTTTCCGAGTCGGTCGGCGTGAGCCAGCCGCTCAAATGGACAACGCTCGCTCCGCTTCGCTAGTCAGAAGTGGCATACAAATAACCAGAAAGATCCACATACCATCGCCAGAGACGGTTGAAATAGCCGATAGCTATTCCGGATCGAGCAATGACGAGGTCGAGACGCGGTGGCTCCTCAACATACCATCCGCGGAACGACGAAGAATTCAGGCGGTCTCGCCCTCTTCGTTTGCCATAAGGACAGACAAAAACGAAATCATTCTTAACTTCACCGGAGCTACCCAGATCTCGCTCGAAGAGAACCCAGCGTCCAAGCGCTTCTGCTCACAGCAAAGCAATCTCTGCCTCGTTACAAAAGGCAAAGGTCGAAGGGATGTCCGGCTCTCGCTTGCAGCCCGCTCTCTCTGACAAATCGCTACACTGCGGGAAGCAGCCGGTCGTGCTCCTCTGCTGAAGGGTAACTGATCAACACTGCGCGATACTTACCCTTGAAGACAAAGAGGCTTCCCGCTGCCGCACCTATGATTCCAAAAGTAGCAAAGAGATCACGAACGTGCTCTAAGTTCCCTGCTCCACCAAGAGCCGTTATCGGCAACGTAACGCGCTGACGCACGGCTGATATAAGCTCTGTGTCGTACCCTATTCCAGTACCATCACGATCGATACTGTTGAGAACGATCTCTCCCGCCCCCAGTTCTTGCATGCGTACAGCGTATCCAACCGCATCCAATCCCGTGCGCTGCTGTCCACGGCACGTACAGACTTCGTATCTGCCACCTATCTTGAGAACATCAAGCACAACAACAACACTTTGTGCTCCAATCGTTTCGGCGGCTTTTGAAATAAGCTCTGGCTGGTTTACGGCCGCTGAACTTATAGCAACCTTTTCGACTCCCAGCTCGATTATCCTTTGAAATTGTTCGAGCGATGTAACACCGCCCCCGTAGCACAGCGGCATCCGACATTCCGAAGCCAACGCCTTTATCAGAGCGTACTGTGGCTCTCGCTGCTCAGGCGAAGCATCGATATCGAGTACAATCAACTCATCGACCTGCTTTTCATTGAAGATCCGAACCGCATTTAGGGGATCCCCAACATACTTTGGGTCAGAGAACTTCACCGTTTTGACGAGCCCATTCGCACTAACGAGCAAAGACGGAATAAGTCTTGGACGCAGCATACTCACATCGCTCCAAAATTCTTGAGAAGCTGTATTCCCCACTCGTGGCTCTTTTCCGGATGGAATTGAACGCCGTAGATATTGTCCCGCCGAACAGAGGCTGCGAACTTACCGCCGTATGATGTGATTGAAAGCACGTCTTCTGAATGGCTCGGGGCAAAATAAAACGAGTGCAGGAAGTAAAATCGCGGATCGCTCTCGAAACCAGCAAAAAGTTCACTCCGTTCCACTGGAGCAGTCGAGTTCCACCCCATGTGAGGGAGAGGAAGCGCCGCCGCCTCTCCTTTCGGAGCAAACTTCTTCACCTCTCCCGGAATCCAGTTCAAACCTGGAAGGGTTCCCTCCTCGCTGCAGGAGGCAAGCATCTGCATACCCACACAGATCCCCAGCACAGGAACCTTATTATCAAGGACTCGCGCGGTAAGTACGTCCTTCATGCCGGAGTCAGAGAGACGAGACATCGCCCAATCGAAGGCACCAACACCCGGTAAAACAATCTTATCCGCAGACAAAAGCTGCTCGGCAGAGGTAACCCCCTCGGCTGGCATTCCCAACCGGTGGTAAATATTAAGAATAGCCTGAACGTTACCTAATCCGTAGTTTACGACCGCGATCATCGCTTTCCGCCCAATTCAAAGCCAAGCAGGCGCATCGCCCTGGCACCGACAGCATAGATCGGGAATTGGGATTTGTAATCTCTGAAGGTCTTCTTAGGTAGGTGTAGATACCCCTCGAGCTCGGCAGTAGTAATATTGAGCTTGGAAGCTACAAACTCGAACTCTCGCCTGACCTCTGCCTCTTCAAGCGCCGGCTTTTTCAGCTCCTCCAAAGCCTCCTCTCGGGTCATCTGTCCTGTCAAAATGAGGCTAGAAAACTGCACTCGTCGCGTATCGTATCCAAACCGAGTCGGAAGCCAGTAGCCCTCATAGAACTTGGTAAACCGCGACTCGAAGTGCTTCTGGGGATACGGCTGCCAACCAAACTTCTCAATCAGCAGCTTCTTAGCGTCCTCTTTAACGTAAGGAACATAGTTGAGTGGGCGCAGGACTTTGATGCCCTTCACGTATGGCAAGTACACCTTGTGGCGAAGAATCGACGTGGTAGGAAAAGTCTTGAGCGGCCGAGTACCGAACTTCGCATGGATATCCCGAAGCTGCGTTGCATCGGATTGGTAGTACATCCACTCGATGGGATTACGAATACACTCCGTAGAGTAATTAGCCCCTGTCAGTATGTATTTTACCCCTTCCCGTTCAGCGAACTTATACATCGTGGCGAAGAATGCGTGATCCTGGGGGGTGTCGATGTGCGGGACGCCTGACTTGAAGAACGCTAGTTGTAGATCCTGCATCTCGGGCCAGTCGATGACCTCAGTGTAGAGATCGAGATTTAGCTTCTCGACGAGGCGCCCAATATTATTTACGGCTTCTTGAGAGTTCCAGCCTGCATCGACGTGGAAGACCAGCGGACGGAGGCCAAGCTGCTCCTTGGCTAGATAGACGAGGTAGGAGCTATCTATTCCGCCGCTCATGCCTATTATGCAGTCGAAGTCTTTGCTACGTCCGCTTGCCTTGATTTCATTTGCTAAAGTTAGCAGCTCTGATTCTGCGCGGCTGTCAGTGTGCCATTCGGGCGCAACTTTAGAATCAAAGGTCAAACAGTGATCGCATATACCACTGACATCAAAACTGATGGCGGAGTCGGAGGTATCCATGATGCATCTTTCGCAAATTTGATACCGTCTAATCATATAAAGGCACCTCAAAACTGGTACTATACGCTACTATCCAAGGCCCAAGGGCACAGCCTAGAGCAGGCCCCCGTTGATATCGATAAACCCGACCTCGGTCAGCTACCTATTAGCGACCTTGGAATCATCAGTCACGAATAGGCACCTACCCCCCAAGACCGGTGCCACAGGATTGCTACCCTCTCTCGCTACAAAAAAGCTGTGCCTCCTAACCTACCTTTAAGCGCATCCCTGGCCAAGATCGCAGTTCAGGGAAACTGCTTTCTCATGCTGCCATAACTGCGGACTCCTATTGGCGACAATCCTCCTGGGCTGTAGATTCGCTCTGCATGAACACCTCTCGGTCAATTTTCGTCTCGTACAGTCTAGGTGAGCTAGTAGCCAAAGGACTAAATTTGCTTTTGGTCTTGGCACTCCCGTTCCTATTGACTCAGGTCGAATTCGGCAGAATTGCGATTCTCATGGCTACCGAAGCCATCGGTTTTGTTCTTATCAGCGGAGGAGGTGGTCCAACATTCCTGAGGTTATACGGGCGCTTGAAAAAATATCCGCACGTATTTCTTCTATCAGCTTGCCTTGGCTGGCTTAGGTGGGCCCTTCCAGCCACGATCCTATTATTCGCTGCCTGCTG
>JBIIOE010000191.1:0-3892 GCA_044337105.1 Bdellovibrionota bacterium
GGTCATCCTTCTCTGCGTAGGCCAACGAGTGCACTACCGCGTCGATCGTTCCCCAGCGCTCACCTATCTCCTTGAAAAAGGCATCGAGCTGCTCATCCGACTGAACATCACAAGGGAGGACAAGTTTCGAGCCTACCTCCTCAGCAAGAGGTCGAACGCGCCTCTCTAGCGCCTCATTGAGAAAGTTGAAAGCCAGCTCGGCTCCTTCTCGATGGAGCGCTTGAGCGATACCCCATGCAATGCTGCGCTCATTCGCAACACCAAGAACCAATACCTTCTTGCCGTCGAACATTCCCATCGTCAGCCCCGCTACTATTTAACCGGAAGTCGCCAAACCCTCCCTCTGGGACGGTTCTCAGAAAATGGAGCTTACGCTCCAACCAAAGCCACGAAATCAATCAACACCACAGGCAAATCTGCAGCACCTGACAATCTGGCTCCAAACTGCACCGACTCTCGCGGTGGTGTAATTTGGAGCCTATTTCCTGTGTGCTACCGAAAAGCTTACGCTGAAGCTGACTCCTGAGCTCCCCTATCGACGAGCTCGATAACTGCCAACTCAGCCGCATCACCGTGACGAACGCGCGTGCGAACGATACGGGTATACCCACCGTTTCGCTCCTTACATCGCGGTCCTACATCTGCGAAAAGCTTGTGAACAACCGCCTTGCTAGTCAGATAGCTGTACGCCTGACGACGAGCATCGAGGGTGTCGTTCTTGCCCAAAGTTATCAGCTTCTCAACTACAGGGCGAAGCTCCTTGGCCTTTTGCACTGTTGTCTCGAAGCGCTCGTGCTTGATGAACGACGTAGCGAGGTTGCGCAAAAGCGCCCGGCGATGAGTCGCGTTCCTGCTGAGCTTCCGTAAAGTTTTACCATGTCTCATACAACACCTCTGAATGAATTGGCTTAGTGATCAGTCTGCTCTTTCATCTGGTCGAGCTCTCGACGAGCTGGGAACTCCTCCAGCTTGATACCCAGGGAGAGCCCCATGTCCGAAAGAATCTCCTTGATCTCATTGAGAGACTTCCGTCCGAAGTTCTTTGTACGGAGCATCTCTGCCTCTGTCCGCTGAACCAACTCGCCGATGTACTTGATATCTGCATTTTCGAGACAGTTTGCCGAACGCACGCTGAGCTCGAGCTCGTCGATACGACGAAACAGGTTGTCGTTCCAACGCTTTGAAGGCTCCTCTGTCTTCGGCTCTTCGCGCTCAACGATGAGATCCTCACCCACAAAGATACCGAGCTGATCGACGAGAATATGCGCCGCCTGAGCTACTGCAGAGCGTGGGTCGATACTGCCGTTGGTCCAGATCTCCATTGAGAGCTTGTCGTAGTCGGTACGTTGTCCGACACGAGCATTCGTTACTGCAAGATTGACTCGACGTACCGGCGAGAAGATAGAATCGATGAAGATAGTTCCAACCGGGGCACCCTCTACGTGATTTTTCTCCGCAGGAACATACCCTCTACCTACCTTCACCGTAACCTCTAACTTCAGAGAGGCACCCTCGCCCAGGGTTGCGATGACGAGATCAGGATTGAGGACTGCTACCGCTGGATCGCCTTGAAGCATTCCGGCTGTAGCCTTGCACGGCCCCTGAGCTTCGAGATGAAGAACAGCCTCTTCCTTATCCTCAAGACGCAGTACAACCTCTTTGAGATTGAGGGAGAGCTCGGTCACATCCTCAACGATGCCCGGCATGGTAGAGAACTCGTGCGCAACATTCTCGACCCGTACTGAGGTAATTGCCGCACCCTGCAGGGAAGAAAGGATGACCCGACGAAGAGCAGTACCGATAGTGATACCAAAGCCACGCTCCAAAGGCTCGGCAACGAACTTTCCGTACCGGCTGTCCGCAGCTACTCCCTCAACTTCTACTCTCTTCGGATTAATTAAGTCCTTGAGACTGACCTTTTTCATGCCTGTCTTTCCCTATGCCTATAAGACGCTTAAAGAGTCACGCTTCCGTCTGCTCCTTAATAGGCACAAACGGAACCCGGCGCAACTGGTTACTACCTTGAGTACAATTCGACGATCAGCTGCTCACGTATAGTCGGAGGCAACTGCTCTCTGGTCGGAAAGGTGTTGACCGTTCCTCGCACAGCTGCTTGATCGAGAGAGAGCCACTCTGGAACGACACGCGAACGAGCGGCGTCCATCGAAGCGATGATCAACGGGTTTTGCTTACTACCCTCTGCGACCTCTACGACATCACCCGTATTTACAACGTACGATGCTACAGATACCCGCTTTCCGTTTACCAGGATGTGTCCGTGGCTAACAAACTGCCGAGCCTGACGACGCGAAGAGCCGATACCGAGCCGATAGACGATATTGTCCAGGCGGCGCTCAAGACGAACCAGCAACTCAGTACCAGTAACGCCCTTGGTGCTCGCTGCACGCTCGAAGGTGTCGCGGAACTGCTTCTCGAGCACCCCGTACGCCCTCTTTACCTTCTGCTTCTCTCGCAACTGGACCTTGAAGTTCGAGAAAGCCTGACGTCCGCGGCCATGCTGACCTGGACCACCCTCACGCTTCTCGACCGCACACTTGCCCGTATAGCAACGCTCGCCCTTGAGGAAGAGCTTCTCCCCCTCACGACGACACAAGCGACAAACTGCTCCGCAATACCTTGCCATGACCTAACGCCTCTCTCTGGACTAAAACTAAACGCGACGACTCTTACGAGCCCGGCAACCGTTGTGCGGAACCGGGGTGATATCCTTAATTAGGGTCACTTGGAGACCAGCCAAGTGGAGCGCTCGAAGAGCAGACTCACGACCCGACCCTGGGCCTTTGATACGAACGCTGACGGTGCGAACACCAGCCTCCTTCGCCTTGCGGGCGGCATTGTCACCAGCGATCTGGGCTGCAAAAGGGGTCGACTTTCGCGACCCCTTGAAGCCGTTGGCTCCCGAGCTCGATGATGCAACCACGTTCCCCGCGGGGTCGGTAATCGTCACGATGGTGTTATTGAACGTTGCGTGAATATGAGCCACCCCTACTGGGACGTTCCTCTTCACCTTCTTCTTTTTTGCCGTATTAGCTACGCGTGCATCTGCCACAGAACTACTCCTATCTGATGTGAACGTTCGATATTTACTACGCTGTTACGTCTTCGTAGCGGCCTTCTTGCCTGCGACCGGAGCACGACGTGGCCCCTTCCTCGTACGAGCGTTGGTGCGAGTTCGCTGACCACGCGCGGGGAGGTTCTTGCGATGACGGAGACCTCGGTAGCAACCGAGATCCATCAAGCGCTTAAGCGAAGCCTGAATCTCTCGACGTAGATCTCCCTCCACCTTCTCACGCCGCTCAATAATCTTACGAATCTTGTCGACCTGCTCCTCAGTGAGGCTATCGGTACGGGTGCTCTCGTCGATACCAGCTTCAGCCAGAATCGTCTTCGACTTATTAATACCTACACCATAAATGTACGTGAGTCCGCGGATGATTCGCTTATTACGCGGAAGATCGACACCTGCAATACGTGGCATGCCTTAACTCCTACTACTAATTATCCCTGACGCTGCTTGTGCTTCGGCGTACGGCTACAGAAAACATAGACCTTACCCTTACGCTTGATGACTTTGCAGTAGCCACAAATGGGCTTTACGGACGCTCGGACCTTCACAACTCATCTCCAAAAAAGCTCACTACGCAAGCTCATTATGCAATGCCGAACTGTGTAAAATTGGGAACATCCAAGCACACACGTTCGTCGAAAGAGGCGCCATCGACAGCACCACAATTACCCTCAAGGGAGCCCTTTACCCTCAAAAAAGAGGCGCCTAAGGGCGCACTCGGGGCAAACAGACGTCCGAAATCAGGACGCCCGATTCTACATATTTCCACCATATTGACAAGTGCTGGGGGTGTAGAAACCCGGG
>JBIIOE010000192.1:0-3887 GCA_044337105.1 Bdellovibrionota bacterium
TCTAGTTTTTCATAGTCGAGCATACTGCTCTATTTCGGGCGGGAGCGGGAAAAGTTGCTTTTTCGGGTACGTTCACGTTTACGTGCACGAGCACGTTCACGTGGAAAGGCGCGATTTATAGGTCAAAAAAGGGCTTACGCTATCTCCAAGCTCGCTATCACCCACTCTAAAACGCGATGACCCTCTAAAGTTAGTCACGTGGGTCTAAGCGGGTTTCTTTGCGGCTCACAGTGATAGGACTGCGCCCTGTTACCCTTACTCACAGAGATCGTCAGGTGTAAGTTTGTCAGTAGGTTTTAGATCGTTTTCGAAAGTAAGTTTTCCTGTCGGCATACGCGAAGTACCTAATGAAAAAGAAAACAGTCGTGATGCCAATTATTAATGGTGTTATCTCTTAAAGTAGATTTATTTGAGTAG
The DNA here is from genome assembly GCA_044337105.1 of Bdellovibrionota bacterium. Classification (GTDB taxonomy): domain Bacteria; phylum Bdellovibrionota_C; class UBA2361; order UBA2361; family OMII01; genus OMII01. Next base: position 418 of record JBIIOE010000192.1, read on the forward strand.
GAAAAAGATGCGCTTTAGAATCATTCTTATGGCACGGTTTGGGTAGATGAGACGCATCAAACGCTTTGTAGGGCACGCAGCTTCTAAGGAAGAGGCAGCCGTTCAAAGCGGGTTGGTGTGCTGAAGGTAAGGAATGTTTTGGCAGCTTTGTTGCTGCCGATTGCGCACTGAAGAGTTCGTCATGTTCAGATCCTTAAGGTGACCTCGGCACATCTGTTTTTCGATTTATGAACGAAGCTGGTCGCGACGGGCTTTACAAAGTAGGCCGCACGCAACCAAGGAGTGGCTAAATAACGGAGGATAAAAATGTTTTTTCAGACAGAGACATCGTGGGACGAGCCAGGCGAGCCTCTTGTATTAACATTCATACGCAAGTGGGGGCAGCTTAACTCCTTTCTTACCGGTAAGGGGCAATATATAGCGGGAGATCATTCAGCCGATTCACGCAATAACTTCGATGACCCAACGCAGTGTTCCGTCATCGCTAATCCGCTCCTGTTTGACGGTAGTTACAGCCTGTGGGTCGAAGAGAGAATTGCGCGGGACGGTCCTGGAGATTACTGCGACGAGGTCTCATTCAGAAGTTTAGGGATAGTATCGTCCACGGAGATGCACGAGATCGTTGCTAGGTTTAAGGAGCGAGAGAGATCTTAAATTTTACGAAGCTGTCAGGTACAGGAGTTCCTCGACAATAGAGCTCCTCTACTGTGATCGTATAATTGAGTCGGTTCTATTGATGTTGATGAGGAAAGATATATGAGTCATTTATCAGATCCAGAGGTTCCGGATAGAAATTGGTCAGGGCGCCCGTTCAAGCCTGTGAATCCCCCAGCTCAGGTCGCATTGGCCACAGATAGTATGGAGAAGCTTGTGCTGCCAGCCGCTACCGACGATTCGCCAGCACGAGTAGAAGTGAACTCAATAACCATTTTGAACATTGATGGAAAAGAGCTGACAATCGGGGCTGAGAAATTGTGCAAGCTCTTTCCGGAGTCATTCTCACGTTGCTATCGTCTTAGTTTAAGACCTCAGGATGTGTGCATCGAGTCCCTACCTGAGGGAGCGTGGCGAGTGTCTTTTCGACCTGATGAGTCTTCTCAACGCACGTTAATTATCCGTAGGGATGGCCGCATCGATGGCGTGGCTCCGTATGAAAATACAGATGACAGCTTAGTTCCACGGGCTCGTATTATCTGCGTTGGAAATGACAGGTTGTTGTGCGCACCACCAGGTATCACGATGCTGAGTCCAGGCACCGTTACTCTAAAGACCTGGATGAGGTCTCTGAACTCTACATTTTTTGGATTTGGCGCCGCTGGCGAGCGCTATCGAGGAGTCGTGGTTGGATCTTGCTATGTTGATATGACAGGGCAGCTGCTGTTGAGTGATGGTGGTCTAGGGCCTAATGACCAGGGCATAGGGCTCAAGCGAGTCAAAGTTACAGTTCGGAATACCGGCGAGCTCAGCTTTTCTGCGGAGGTTGAGTCAGCTCTTGCATATATGTTCCCGTGGGAGGCGCCTCTTGAAATGGATGTCGTGTGGTCTCAAAGAAAGTTTTACAAGATGGTTGATGCTGCAGGCGCACTTAAGGCCAAGAGACAGCAAAGAAACTGACGGGGCGAAGTTTGCTTCGCTTCGTCAGAGATAGGCTCTTGCTTGTGGAGTTGAGGACGATAGTTAACCGCCTCACCTGCTGTTTGTAAGGTGAAGATAGCGGCGAGCTCGCGTTCGTCGACACCGAGCACTTCGTAGAGCGCACCCCAGGCAGCCCGAAAAAGGACGGTGCACTATCTAGTAGAGAGCCTCCGGAGTAAGTCTGCCCGGGAGGATTATCGACAACGTGCTGGTCACGATATTCCAACCCTGCCGAGTGGCCCGCCGAGATCCGCCTCGCAGTAATCCACAGTTTGTAGCGGTCGAGAAGGCTAAGGCGTAAAGCCAATAAAATTAGACGCTCGAAGAAGGAGCCGGTGGAGACTCACATGAGCTTCACCGGCTCTTTCTTCTTATGAGCTAAAAGCTACCGAATCGAACTCAAACGACCAGCAGGGAGGGCAGGGAGAGCTTTAAGTCGCCGAATCGTTGTTCTATAGTTCGAGTCTTTACGCTTTCTAGTAGTGCCTTCATGACGCCCTCTCTTAGATCACACCCTGCTCTTCAAACCGGCGCAGCGCATGCTGACAAAACGCCCACGACCAGTTCTGATGGCATCATAGAGGTCTCACTAGGAGATGTGCTCGCAACTACGAATCCCACGCGAGCACTCGTAACGCTTCGCACAAAGCTTTCTGCCAGTGAAGCTATCGGAGAGATAGCTCGGCAAGCCGACGGGAAGACAATAGAGAAATTAGGCCGTTTGCTCAGTGATGCTAACTTCAAAACAACGGCATCGGCTGTGCCGGCTGGCATCTTGAGTCTGCTTAAGCGGATTCCATTTGGGAATTTTCAAGTCGATGAACAGGCTGTAGTGGCCGAGTTACTCACAAGACCGGCTGCTTGTATGTCGCTCATCACGACTGAAAGAAGAGTTGCTGGAGGATCTGAGGAAGAAGAGGAGGGCCAGGCCGTAAGACCCGAGCGACCGTCACAGCGGATCTCTGAGTTTATAGGACGAGAGATACTCGATTCGTTAGTAGATCAAGCGATCGTCAAGCTAAGAGCTGAGCGTGGTATGGCTCGGTTGCCTTGTATGGTCGTGCTAGGAGTGGAGCGCCCGGAGCTTATTGCAAAACTCGCCCGACATACAGACCGCGTAGTGCTCCTAGATCAGCGACAGAGAAGTGTCGAGTCAGAGTCGCAGGAGCTTTCGCACTGCTCATTCGAGTGCGGACCTCTTCCCTGGGGCGATCGGGCTTCGCTCGAGACGGTTCCGAACGTGATAGTTCTCGCTGACGGGTCTCTTTGTGCGGAGAATGTCTCGCAGGCAACGACGTGGATGGTGAGTCAGATCGCACAGGGTAGCGCCCTGGTCTCGGCGCAGCAGAGCCCACGTCCTCTCCCGGGGAGTGCTGCGCACCTTCGGAGGGCCGTGGGTGATGCGGAGAAATATGCCTCTCTGCTCACTGTTGAAAGTCTCCTCCTTCGAGCGGGAGTCCACTCTACGCGAGAGGAGTACACGCTTCGTGTTGCAGCACGCACACCTCGTGAGAACGATCTACTGAAAGGGATTATTGTGGATAGCCTCTCCGAGGATGCCCAGCTTAATCATAAGCTTATCGACCACTACCTGAGTCTTTGGTACGAAGGGCATCGAAAATTAGATTGCGCGATAGATCTGCTGACAACGAGCAGCAGCCCCGTAGTTCAGCTCGTGGATGCTGACCGCGCTCTCTCGGTTCTCCAGAGCGAACAGCCTGCGGCGCTTGAATATCTGGCCAACTACGTGCGTATAAGTCCGTCTGAGCTAGCGGAGATCTCAAAGCAACTGCCTAAGTGGGAAAGTGCGGATCTGCAGTCGATATCCACAGCAC
>JBIIOE010000110.1:0-12279 GCA_044337105.1 Bdellovibrionota bacterium
CCCGAAACAAAAACCTCAAGTTTTTCGGGTACGTTCACGTTTACGAGCACGAGCACGTTCACGTGGTTATTTCAAAAGTGAGACTATGGGGTAGGTTTTGCCTCGCTTCCTTAGGGGGGAGCTCTCTCTGGAATGGAGTCATTCCATGAGACTTGAAACCACAGAGCCCCAAAAGATTGAGTGCAACCCCCGTCCAGGTATACACTCTCCCCGCCCCTTTCAAGGAAACACCATATATGACAGCTACCGCACCCTGGCGCCGAACCGCAAACCTCGATGATGCCAAGAGCCATGGTCTTAAGCCGAATGAATTCGAAGCTATAACCAAGGCGCTCGGGCGCGAGATCAATATGGTCGAGCTCGGCATATGCTCGGCGCTCTTCTCTGAACACTGCTCGTACAAGAGCACCAAGGTGCACTTACGAAACCTACCGACGACAGGCCCGAAAGTTATCATCGGGCCGGGTGAAAACGCGGGCGTCGTGGATATCGGTGACAACCAAGCTGTAGTGTTCAAGGTCGAGAGCCACAATCACCCAACCTTCATCGAGCCGTTTCAAGGCGCAGCAACCGGCGTAGGGGGTATCTTACGCGATGTATTCACTATGGGAGCTCGCCCGGTAGCGCTGCTCAACTCACTGCGATTCGGTGATCCCGCATTACCCAAGAGCCGCTACCTCCTGCGTCGCGCCGTAAATGGAATCGGATTCTACGGCAACTGTATGGGAATCCCCACGGTAGGCGGAGAGCTCTCGTTTCATCGCTCGTTCAACGGCAACTGCCTCGTAAATGCGTTCGCGCTCGGAGTCCTCGACAAGGACGAGATATTCCTCGGAACAGCGGCTGGTGTAGGAAACGTCGTTCTCTACGTTGGTTCCAAGACTGGGCGCGACGGCATTCACGGAGCGAGCATGTCGTCGGAAGCCTTTGGCGATGACTCCGAGGCCAAGCGCCCCACCGTGCAGGTTGGCGATCCGTTCCAGGAGAAGCTACTCCTCGAGGCGTGTCTGGAGGCGTTCAAGAGCGGTCGCGTCGTGGGCGTGCAGGACATGGGAGCAGCCGGGCTGACCAGCTCCTCGTTCGAGATGGCAGATCGAGGCAAGACCGGCGTTCGCATCCACCTCGACAGAGTTCCACAGCGTGAAACCGGCATGAACCCCTACGAGATCATGCTCTCCGAGTCGCAAGAGCGCATGCTCTTCATCGTTGAGGCCGGACACGAAGACGAGCTGATCAAGATCTTTGAGCGCTGGGAGCTCGATGCTGTCGCAATCGGAGAAGTTGTCGACGGAGAGAATGTGGAGCTGTTGTGGCATGGAGATCTCGTGTCGTCGATCCCCGCGAGACTTCTCACGAGTGCGGTCCCCGAATACACCTGGCCAACTACACCACCAGCAGATCTGTCCCTGACGGCACCTGTAGATCTAACGACCATTCCAACCCCAGAGAATCTCAACGCCACCTGGCTTGCGATGCTCGCCTCCCCGAACCTCTGCTCACGGCACGACGTCTACAACCAGTACGACTCTACCGTTCGCGGAGATACGGTGGTGCATCCCGGTAGCGATGCTGGCGTGGTGCGTATCAAGGCGCCTAACGGGAACACAAAAGGAGTCGCGATCACCCTCGATTGCAATTCGCGCTTTTGTGCCATCGACCCACGACGCGGAACGGCCCTCTCGCTCGCCGAGTGCTTGAGGAACATCTCCGCAACGGGAGCTTCACCACTGGGAATATCGGACTGTTTGAACATGCCGAGCCCGGAGCGCCCGGAGACGATGTGGCAGATAGCCGAGAGCATCAAGGGGCTCGGCGAGGCAGCACGCGCCTTCGATATTCCTGTCATCAGCGGAAACGTCAGCCTCTACAACGAGACCAACGGCGAGGGTATCCAGCCTACCCCACTCCTAGCGCTCGTTGGTTTGGTAGAAGACGTCTCCACCAGTGTTCCATCACACTTCCAGGCTGAAGGCGACGTTGTCTTCCTGATCGGCTCGACTGACGAGCGAGAGATCGGTGGAAGCGCATACCTCGCGGAAGTTCACGGGCAGGAGCGTGGAGCCCTACCCGCGCTCGACTATACTTTGGAGCTAGGCATCTGCCGCGGCGTGACGACACTCGCCTCAAAAGGGCTTTTGAAGTCCTGCCACGACCTCTCTCAAGGTGGCTTAGGGGTGGGTTTGGCCGAGTGTTGCTTCAGAGATTACGATAAGCCTCTGGGCGTTACCCTATCTGTGCTACAATCATGCGACCGGCCCGATGCCTATCTGTTTGCAGAGAGCGGCGCACGTTTCATCGTCAGCTGCTCCGCACAGAAAACCAACGAGCTCAAGGAAGCATGTGCACAGCTAGGACTCACCATCTCTGCTGAAGGCACCGTAGGAGGGTCAACCATCGCAGTGAAAGGAGTAGCCGAACTCGACGCAGGCGCCGCTTTCAAAGCGTGGTTCGGCGGATTGGCGCAATTATTCGAGGCGTAGAGATGATGACCTTGGACAAGTTCCACGACGAGTGTGGTTTGATGGGGGTGTGGAAGCACACCGAGGCTGCGAACCTTACCTACCTCGGCCTCTACGCCCAACAGCACCGCGGTCAAGAAGGTGCCGGAGTCGTTTCTGTAAACGGGTCAAGCGAGCGCCCTCACTTTCATGCCCACAAGGGCCTCGGCCTCGTCGCAGATGTATTCGGGAACTTCGACTTTACGAAGCTTCCAGGTGATACCGCCATCGGACACGTACGGTATACGACTGCTGGCGGGAACAAGCTTGCAAACGTACAGCCTTTCGTCGCTGAGATCGCCCTTGGACATACAGCGATCGCTCACAACGGGAACCTTATCAATGCGGACGATCTTCGCCGCGAACTGATCGAGCACGGGGCTATATTCGCATCGACTTCAGATACAGAGACGATCCTGCACCTCCTCGCACGTGGTGATACGACCAAGCCCCTCGTAGAGTCGGTGATAGCTGCCCTCACCCGCCTGAAGGGCGCATTCTCTCTGCTGATGCTGTTCGAGAATCGACTCATGGCCGTTCGCGATGTTCACGGCCTACGCCCTCTAGCTATTGGCAACCTCGATGGCGCTATTGTGTTCGCCTCTGAGACGTGTGCCTTCGACCTCATCGGTGCGACCTATATTCGGGATGTTCATCCAGGCGAGCTCGTCGAGGTGTTTCCGGATGGGACGATGAAGAGCTATTACCCGTTCGGTTTTTCGCGTGAAGCCCCCTGTATATTCGAGTTCGTGTACTTTGCGCGGCCCGATTCGAACGTGTTCGGGAAGAACGTGTACCAGCTCCGCAAAAACATGGGCGCGGAGTTGGCGCGTGAGAATCCGGTAAAAGCTGATCTCGTCACGGCAGTTCCAGATTCAGGCGTTGCGGCGGCAATCGGGTACGCAGAGACGGCCGGTATTCCCTACGAGCTGGGCTTAGTTCGTAACCACTACGTCGGCCGCACCTTCATCGAGCCGAAACAATCGATTCGTGACTTCGGAGTCAAGATAAAACTAAACGCGAATCCTGCAGTCCTAAACGGGAAATCGATCATCGTCGTTGACGACTCAATCGTGCGCGGAACAACGAGTAGGAAGCTCGTAGCGATGCTCAGGCAGGCAGGCGCCAAGGAGATACATCTCCGCATCTCTTCGCCCCCGACTACCGATCCGTGCTACTACGGAATCGACACCCCCGAAAAGAGCGAGCTCATAGCTTCGAACAACTCTATTGAAGAGATCTCACAGTTCATTGGAGTAGATTCTCTGGCGTATCTCTCCCTGGATGGGCTCTACCGCGCGGTAGGATCCACCCCGGGGAAGTTCTGCGATGCCTGCTTCAGCGGGAACTATCCAGCAGGAACGCCGACCACTATTAACCCCAAAAAGCAGCAGAGACTATTCGAGGAATAAAGCTCGCTTTTTGAGCTTGTACCGAGCTCTTCCTTTTGCTAGCTTCCTTCAAACTTCTTGAAGTAAAGGGAAATGCTCGAGAATCTCGACGTCAATCACGTCAGCCTTCACCCCTTACCGGCCGAATCCCAGGCCGTACGCGAATGGCTCCCCGAATTTCTTAGTGAACACTCAATCCCCCTCGAAAAGTTCGGAACCGGGACTCACAAGTCACTGAACGATCTGGTGGACGAGATCATAGCCGGAGAGTACCAACTCGACATAGATTACCAGACAGGGAGCCTCGTAAGAGTCGGGACAATCGTTCGTCTCGACATACTCTATCTCCCCTCGAACTCCTGTCCTCTGAAACTCTACGAAGCCGAGCAACGTTTTTGCGACGGTCGCACACGCACGCGTCCCACTGAGTTCGCCGTGTGGGAAAAACTCAAGCCTGGGGAGCATCCAGACCAAGGAGTAGTTCGAGCACTCAGCGAGGAGCTTAAACTAGTCGGGCTCGTTACTGTGCAGGGAGGTCAAAGGACTGAGGTCATTCGCAAGCCCGATGACTACCCGAGGATCAGCTCACGCTTCACATCGTTCGATTTCGTGGTCCACCTCTCCCCCGAGACGTTCTGTCCAGATGGCTATCAAGAGATCCAGCGACAGAAGACTACCTTCTTCAAGTGGCGAGCGTTGATGTTACCTTCCAGTCACTCATCTCTTCGAGAGCAGCGCGCTCCAGGGTTACAGCGCATCGAAAATATCCTGTCCATACCCGCTCTTCCATCCCTCTAGTAGCCATTCCACGGTGAGGATGAGCCCTTACAGAGATCCGTTTTAGGCTCTTTGCGGAAATGAATGGGCGACCACGTGCACTACATCCACCCCAACTCCCGAGCGACCGGCAACAGAAGCTGCTCCGCGCCACACCCAACGGGAGCCTCTCCGGCAAGACTCAAGACCTCCTGGATCAAAGCCCGAGATGCGCGCTGTTGCAGAGACTCCCAGCGATCCATGCACTGCTTGATTCCGGGAAGATTCTGATAGAAGAGGACCCCGAGCCTCTCGGCTACACACGATACCTCGCTCTCAGATGCGATATACTCGCGCCCCCGGCGACCGATTGACTCAAGCGGAATCGCACTCAACGCCCCAAAAAGCTCCGCAAGCTCTCTCGCTTCAGTCAGCCCTGGAGCGACCCGAAAGACGCAGCTATCCGGAAGCTGCGCCCCTTCCGCGGCATCTGAAACTACGACAGGCACACCTGCCGCCAGAGAGCACTGAAGATACGGGGCGAGGTGTCCAAAAGGGCTCCGATGCATGTGCAGCGCAACATCACTCGTATCAAGGATCTCACGCCATCTTCCAACTGTGCGCCCGTGTACCAGGGTGACGCGCTCCTGTACCGAGAACTCTTCGATGAGCTCTTGCGCACGCGACACCTCGTGACTATCAACGAGCCACGTAAGATGACATTCGTACCTCGCCGCTTTGAGCGCTGGAAGGATCTTGTAGGCGCGGTCCTCGACGTTCACTGTCCCGATACAAGCGAGGCGCAGTCCGCTCGATTTCACTCGACGCGGTGCCTCCTTCTCTATACTCACAGGCACCGGAAGGAACTCCACCCGCTGACCACCCGGATAGGGCTCGATCCGCTCGGAGAGGAAGTTACCAAAATCGCGCATAACCCAGCGCGAGCTGAATAGCAGCACAGGCGCAAGCGATACTTCGCGACAAGCTCGAGGCCACAACTGATGGGGAGCACATGCGCGCTCCAGAAATGGAACTTCACTGTCACGGAATTGAGCTACCGTCCGCTCCCAGGGACTCGTGTAGAGCCCCTCAGGACCGTGATCCTGCAAGAAGAGGTCATGCACCCACACGACTCCAGGGATCAAGCCGAGATGCATACGAGCAAAGCGTCCAGCTTTTCCGTCTTCGAGCTGATAAAAGAAGAGATCAAAGGGTGTCTCTTGATGGCGACGATACGCGGTCAGGTAGTGATGCACTGGCAGTTCCCGAGTGCCTAGGCGCACCGCGTCCGTGAACAGCTCGATCTCGAACTGCGATCGGAGAAGCGGCAGAAGGGCTTCCGAGCAGTACGACGAGAGTGTCTGTGTCGCCGCAGAGTCGACGAACCAGGCGACTCGTGGACGACCCGGAAGAGCCGTCATGCCGCCACCTGAGAGCCTGCTTTGACTGGAACCGTTTCCAGTGGGGAAAGAAGTCCGTTCAACACGTGATCCCATCCGGTGGTCATCATGCCCGCCTCTTCGACAAGCGCTCGTCCTGCAGCCCCCATACGAGATCCGAGTCCTGGATCTCGCACGACTGCGTTGACAGCTTCAGCGATCCCCTCCGGAGTGGGCTCGGTCACGAATCCGTTCTCTCCGTTCCTCACGAACTCCAGGGTTCCTCCGCTGTCTCGCGCGGTTACTATCGGCCTACCGCTCGCCATTCCTTCGAGAGTAACGTACCCATAATCTTCGTCAAACGGGGCGTAGTACACGGCGGTTGCGTGAGCGTAGAGCTCCAAGAGTTCCTCATCTCCTACCCGACCCAAAAATTCGACTCGACTCTCTAGCTCGTGTTTGGCGATCTCGTTGTTCAGATACTCCATCATGCCAGGCTCATCGGGCATGCCCACGATCTTCAGCTTTATCTTCGAATCGATTAGCGGAAGAGCATTGATTGCGAGCGCGACCCGTTTGATTCTACACAGCCGCCCCACAGAGAGGATATACGGTTGCGCATCACCACTGCGATAGCGGTTCCCTTGCGGCAGAGGAGGATAGAGCACCGTGGAGTCGATCCGGTTGTACAATTTCAGGCGCTCGGAAACGTTCTTCGAGATCGTACTGACGAATGCGCTCTCACCTATCGTCTTGCTATCGCTGTCCATGAGCATCCGCCGCAACTGCTCGTCCCGAGGATCGTCTCCCACACTCGAGAACGAGCCTCCATACAGATCGTAGAACGCGCGCAACTGATGCACGAGCCACACACTCTTACGCGGATGCCGCGCGAAGTAACTTGGGAACTTCGTGGCTATCACGAGATCGATCGGCTGCCCCGCATACTCGGAGAGGTCGAGCGATCTCCACATCGCAGCCTGCAAGAGAATATTCTCCTTGGGGATAGGATTAAAGGGCAGCTCTACTACATCCGCTTCATGCCCCCGAGCCTTGAGGCCCTTGAGCAGACTCCCTACCAATATCTCCTGTCCGCCGTGGGTAAATGGAACCTTTACCCCGAGTACCAAGATACGCGCCATGACTACGCCACCTCGAGGATTAAACAATAATCTTGGAAGCCATACAGCAAATGATTGAGCTGCCGGATATTCGCATTCAAGCGCTGCATCGCATCCGCGAGCGGAGCCGAGTAGGTCGAATCGACCGGCACTTCCTTGAGGAGATGCGACACCGCTACGGGAGATAGATACCTGGTTTCCACCAGCTTCAACCCAGACAGGGTCGCTATGTAGCCAAGCGTGTCCGGATGCATCGGCCAGACGTGTGTCGGATCACGGAAATAGTTCGACGAGAGCGCCAGGACCGATTGAGGATTGATAGTTTCAAACACGATCTTGCCGCCCGGCTTTACCTTACGCTTGGCAAGTTCGCACAGCTCCTTGAGCTGTGCGCGTGTGAGGTGCTCAACCACCTGCACGGCGATGATACCTCCAAGTGATTTATCGGCAAGGCTGCGTAGGTGTGCTATTCCATCGCCATACTGAGTTTCACATCCATTCGCGTTTGCGACATTCACCATCACGACATCGAGATCCACGCCGTAGGAATCCACACCATGCTGTTTGAACAATCTCTGGAGCTCACCACGACCGGAGCCGATCTCGAGAATCCGCCCCGGTGCCCTTTGAAAGATCTCGGGGTAGATCGCTATCCGACGCGCAATCTCGTCCTCTCCTCCTCGGTATCGGTTCTCCAGCAACAGATACGAGAGGTCGCCTACAGGAGCACCCTCACCTTGCGCAGACGCCATCGGCGGAGGCGTGTCTCTGTACTGTGGAAGGTTAACTACTATCCCCTCCAAGCCGCGTACCATCGTATCGACTAGTCCGATACGGTTTATCAGATCCTTCGAAGCAGCTTCAGCCTGATTGCCTAGCGCGAAAATCGCCGCACTCTTCTCGTCATCGACGCGCGTCAAGCCCTCTCGAACTCTCCCTACATCGGTGTCGATCTTCCGAATGAGCTCTACGAAGATGTGCGTATCCCGTGCGTCAGTGTAGCGCCCTACTTCATTCAAGTACCTTACTAGGTGTTCATTGAAGGCACGCTCAGAGGCCAAATAGTCACTCAAAATCGCATTGCGTAGAAAGGAAACGAATTTCCTTTTGACCTTCACAATTATTTTGCCAAGAATCCCCCTACGGTGCGTGACGATCGAATTCGGCGAAAGCTTGGTCTCGTAAGCATAATTGGTGTTCAAGAATCGCAGATCTTCAGAGTGCTGCAGATCCCCAGCGCGACGCGCTCGATCATCTGAGAACCTAGCCGCCACCGGCGTCATCGGAGTGTGCTTGTCACGATTCTTCTCGACATCAACCTTAATCCGCTCGCGGATCTGGGTCATGAGGTTCGGGATATCCACCACTCCTCCCTCTTTATCTTCGGGCAGCGACCGTACCGGCTGTGACATCTTTTCCCCTCGTCTCAGACTACCTACACAGGAACACGTGCGCGGAGTTGCCCCGCTACAACGACATCGATGGCTCAGCTCGTATGGAGACTCAACCCTATCGAACAGGCTAAGAGCCTAGCAAATACAACGCTTTGGGCAAGGTCTAGGCGAGAGAACTCGACAATCATTTTGCCCCTTCCCCGAGAAGCAAGGCTTGTACTCACACGACAAATCCGTCCACTACCCCTCCTCCAGCAGCAGCTCCGCATAAAGAGGGGCGTGATCCGAGAGATTCTCCCATGGCGGCCGACTCAACACGTCTCCTGCCAGTGGCTCCAAACCGCGTGCATAGATGCGATCGAGCCTCAGGACCGGGAAGCGACTCGGGTATGTCGGAGCGTGCTCGCCTGTAAGATCGAGAAAAACCTCGCTCAATCCTATCCCCTTGAAGAGAAAATCCGAGGCATCTTCGCGCCAGTCGTTAAAATCGCCTGCGACGAGTAGCGCTTCGTTGCGCGGAACGCTCCGCACAACCCGCCGACAGAGATGCTTGAGCTGTGTTTCCCGCCCTCGTCGCAGCATATTGAGGTGTACACATATGCAGTGTACCGGTGCAGGAGAGCCCGGAATGTCCACGACGGCATGCAATATCCCGCGCGATTCGAATGCATTGGTGGAAACATCCAGATTCTCAAAGCCTACGATCGGGTATTTGCTGAGAATCGCGTTACCGTGATGGCCATGCGAATACACCGCGTTCTTTCCGTACGCTACGTGCGGCCAGAGCCCGTCCGCTAAAAACTCGCACTGAGGAAGGGCCGGCCATTCCTCGAAACGACCGGCATGCCGATCGTGCTTACCAAGAACCTCTTGCAGGAATACTATGTCCGGCTGTAAAGCTGCCAGGGCGGTCCGAATAGACGGCAACACAAACGCTCGGTTGCCGACGCTCAATCCTTTATGGATATTGTACGAAAGAATTCGAAGAACGATCCCTTCATTCATAAATCTTCACAACAGATACCTGAACGCCAAGAGGATTCTACCCAAGGCTCGCTCTACAACTGGCCGGGCCCGCCAGTTCTCGAGGGTAATTTGCCGAGCTTCGCCACAGTCCTGAACAAACTGAGCCTCGAGAGCCTGGCACGCCTTCTCATTAGACAAGACTACATCGGCTTCAAGGTCGTGCAAGAGGCTTCGATGATTCAAATTACTCGACCCTACGAGCCCCCAATCATCAATCAACATGGTCTTCGCATGCAGGATCGATCGTTGGTATTCGAAAACCTTGACTCCAGCGCGCAGCAACCCGAGATGGAATGCGGATGCAACCCAGGGCATGAAGACGATATCGGAGAAGCGCGGCACGAGAATTCGAACGTCGGCCCCGGCACGAGCGGCGATCGCCAGTGCGCGCAGAATCGAGCCATCCGGCACAAAGTAAGCGTTAGTTATCCAGACTCTTTGACGCGCCCGAACGATCCGTATCAGGAGATCGACATAATTGGCTTGCCGCTGTTTGTGACGGACGTTGAGCCTGACAAGCTCACTGGATTGCGCTCGCCTCCTCTTGAGACGCCTCCGCAACCTCCGCCAGGAACCGATCCAGATCTCTTCGAAGGATTCCGCAAGCACTGCAACGTCCGGACCTTCGACCAAGACACCCGTGTCTCGCCATGCGGCATCTCCCACCAGGGATGAAAGGTGGTAGGCAGCGACATTCATACCACCCACAAATGCGCGAACTCCATCGATGACACACACCTTGCGATGATTACGCGCGTTGAGACGCCGCAGAACAGCGCTCAACTTTCTCCTTCCAAGACCCGTTCGACCACCGCGCCACCAGCGCTCCCAGGGGAGTTCGTGATATACCTTGAAGAGAATTCGACCGTCTGTCGCCTTCTGACGTAACGCTCTGGCCCACGTGCTCGACCCGATTCCATCAACTGCCAAACGTGCGCGCACACCGCGGGCCGTTGCCTCTTCGAGCGCACGAAGGACTCTCTCACCCGCTTGATCGAGCACGAAGATGTAACTCTCCATGTCGATGGAGTGCTTCGCCTCCTTCATCGCTCTCTCGAGTGCTTCGAAAAAACAATCGCCGTTGTGATACACCTCCACGCGCTGCCACCGTTTGGTATGGAGAGATGGTGTGTTCGCCGGTGACCAAGGGATCTTCATGGGTGATCTAAAACGAAACAGGTGTCGCGTATCAAAGCAGTTCTAATTATCTGATCTTACTACACGCTCGAGCCGAGCACCCGCTTTGCTTAACAGGCTCATAAAAAACATTAGACATTTCAAGCCAATAGCACTTGGCAACAACCTTGCATTAAACATCAATCAGAACGCTCACACGAACCAAGGATGGTTCCCCCGAGCGGACCCCAATGGGGAAAAGGGGAACGGATGAGAATAGTAGAGACAACTTAATAGGTACAACAGCCTGGTTAAGCCAGGCTCTCGGTGACTACAATTACGCTAGGGATCGTGAGAGTTCGAAAGCAATGCAACACGGCGAGAAAAATCGTGAATAACCTTAATCAAAAGGTTACGAGAAACCTCTCTGTTAGAGGTCTCGCTAGTTGCACAGGAATGGTTACTAGGAAACAAGGACAGCAACACTTTTTAGAGACACAGGGAGAAAAGAATATGGAGTCTAGCATCATCGAACGTCTTTTCGAATCTTTCACCGAGCTCGAGTCTGCTATTTCGAAAGCTCGCGTAACGCTGAACCAAAGGGAATCTGTTCCGTCTGGAGTTCTGCGTAGACTCGAATCCTACGATACTATTTTGGCCAAACAGCGCTCACTGGCCGCGTCTCTATGTGAAGCAATCGCCAAGAAAGATTGGGATGACGTAACGCGCAACGTTTCGCTCATCAACGGCCTCTCCGCTATGATTAGAGACGATGCCAAAGCCATTCTCGAAGCGATCTCGACCAACACCGATGGCGCGACCGATACGGAAACCGAGAACTTCTGCTGAGGAAGGCTCCGGAAGCGAGGCGCACCCCCTGGCTGCTAAAATTACTCAGAAAAGCTCGTCATCGCCCTTGGATGACGAGCTATTTCTTCGATAGAACACGCAGGCTGTAGCCGATACCATCTTCAACTGGACCTACAGCCAATCCGAAAGATCGCTACTCGTGAGGCATGGCGTCGAATCGAGCTGCGAGTGTTCATTGCTCGAGAGCATTGGCTCGAAGCTTTCCGAACTATCCATCGCACCAACCATCTCTGAGCCGCTAAACCTACAAGGAGCCGGAGCAAGATTAGCTCGGTAATCTTGGTCAGTTACCTCTCGATGAATCGGGACCCGTACCCAGATTACAGGAACAAGAGGCAGCTCTTCATTCTCAATACGTTGAGAGATAACCCACGGCCCTGTCTCGAGACCCGTGGCATAGTTCTGCATGTTCAGATCCGATTCCACATGTGCTCCAGCGCTCCTACTCGGACACCGCCCCGCACTCTCAGCCAAGTAGCTCGTAGAGATTAGGCCACCTATCGCCAAGAGTGTATGTAACCAGGAGTTCTTGATCATATCTCTCTCATGGACACAGCCTAAAGCCAGCTCTACCGATGGCGTATGACGACTATCAGGTCTACTAAGAGCGCGTAACAAAAATATCCTCGTCGCGAGGCCACGCGAAAGGTCGAGGGGCAAGGATGCAGGCTCAAAAGGCGCGGAGACGTGCCCTCTGTGGCACGTTGAGCACATTTTGAGCCGAAGAC
>JBIIOE010000111.1:0-12252 GCA_044337105.1 Bdellovibrionota bacterium
AAAAACACATCCAATCGGAAGGTGTTTCCAAACGATGAGG
This sequence comes from Bdellovibrionota bacterium, assembly GCA_044337105.1. Lineage (GTDB taxonomy): Bacteria > Bdellovibrionota_C > UBA2361 > UBA2361 > OMII01 > OMII01. The sequence continues at coordinate 41 of JBIIOE010000111.1, forward strand.
CAGTGATAAAAATCCTATTCCTGAATATTGAAAATTTCACAAAGAAATGGACGAAGGGAATCTACTTGTGTCGACGATACACGAGTCCCGAGGAGCTTACAGCCCAGTTTGAGGCATCAAAATACTCACAAGTCGTACCAGTATAACCAATACCACCGACTAAAGAAGCATAGCGCTAATTGCTGTGTTAGGATCCACTCTGAGGACCGTGAAATAATAGCGTCGAGTACTCGCTCGAACGAGAGACGACAAGCTCCGGGGCCATCGGTGAATTTCAAGGAAGAGACGAATATCAACGGAGACTTGGAGATTCGAAAGCCAGAAGACTCAAGCGGAACGCCTCAAGCTTCAGACTGGGAACTGAAATAATAAGCCTCGTATGAAAGTGATAAGTCGCTATATGCGCAGAAGTAGTGCGGCGCCATGAATATGGGTAGCGCTTTACTGACAAGTAGGTGTTCCTCTCGGCAGTCAAAGGAATATGGAGTAACGCTAAAAGATGAACTGCGGCGATTGATAATTCACGGTGTGCCCCATCTGTGTGGCTACGATCACGAAAAAGTTCCCGCAAAAGAGGCCCAGCGAATGAGGCGGCGTGAGCGCGCGATTGCGCGGGCGCTGGCGGAGAAGTAATGGCGCGCGGCAGACTATAGATTACCGATCTCGCGACTCCCGCGAGCGGAAGTTAGTTCGCATGGAGGGCCCACTGGTGGCATGAACTACATAGGTGTTTTTAGCGGAGGCATGAGAATGAGCCGTGAATATGAAGCCCCCGTGAAGTGAATATCCTCCAAAAATGAGGCGTGATCACTCAAGAGAAATTGCCAAGACCACTACCAAAGACGCAGTTCGTATGGAAGTACTAGCCCCATGGACGAGAGGGGCTCTCCCTTATCCCATAGAAGCGCGGCCACATAGGCCATCATGGTCGCGGTCTATCGTTTGTCGGAGTGAGGCGAGAGGATTGTAGAGCGATAGTGAATAACATGGATCACGCTGCGCTCTCCACAGATCATGCCCCGCGAGCCCCTGGAGAAAGAAGAGTGGGGCGCCAGACCGAGGAGCAATCATTACCTCAAGGCGCCCGAGGTAATCGACTGAGCAGGTAATCTCGCAGCTGGGGAATTCTGAGCTAAAGGTCCGCATAAAGCGCTCTCGTGAGAGATCCCCTGGTGTAGTTGACCAGGCATTCTTCGCGAGCGCGCGCGTTCGAGCAAAGTCCGGTCGGTCCATCGCTTGCGTGTGCAACGATCGAGAAAGCTCTGTATCTGATATACCGGTAACTATCGCCAGTGGATCGAGTCGTAGGATCTCAAAATTGCACCCGTTGTGGGTGAAGGTTAAGCCGGTTGCCTCCCAGCCTACGGCGAGGTGCTTCTCTCGAGCGGTGTTACCCTGACGCCCGACGCGAACTTGGCACCACAGAGTAATGGTTCCCGCGGCGCAGGCTGTTTCGCACGCCGAGAGAGTTAGCCAGCGGTATAGAGACGGCGGGTTGTGGGCTTGTATACTCGTCTCTAGTAGCGGTTCCTGTTTCAGGTAACACGACACGTCGAACATGCCGAAGGTATGATTATCCGTGGTGGTGATTGTCCATGAGCGAGGAAGGCGCTCGCCTTGAGCGGTATTCGCGCGTATCTCTCGCAGAACGCCGTATTTGTCTCTAATAAAATCCCCAGGCGCGGCTTGCGTAGCGCTGGTCGGGGATAGCATCCGCTCAAGTCGCGGGGAATCGCCTGGCGACTGGTGAGATCCATTCGAAGGTCGAGACGAGAGCCTTTCGGCTTTTACGTAGAGAGTAATCTCTTTCGGGTCAATCTGCTGGCCGCTCGTAGAGATGACCCGCCAAGACGACGGCTGTTTTTGACCGAACGCGGTATTGCTTGCGATCTGGTGTAGTTTGCCAGCGGTGTCAATCACGTAGTCATTCGGCCCAACATTAGATGGATCCGATGGTGTGAGCGCTACGTCACGAAACGGTGGAGCGTCATCAACTACCCCGTCTCCCCGCACGCTCTCTCGGGCCAGGTACAATACTCCATGAGGGTCTCTAAGCCTCTCACGGGCGGTGGTCGCGCGGGCGATTACGTCCACCCATCCATCTCGCTCAGACGGAGGGGCAAAGCGTGAGTCGCGCGCGATCAGGTCCCTTGCCTCTGGCGGAATGTTCTCTGGGTTTGTATCAATGATGTACAATCCAAGAGCGCCGCGCTCGTCGAACGGCACGCAACACCTCGTAGTATTGCGCTCTAAGAACGCCATGAACTCCTCTGGAGTGTATCTTCGTCCAAAGCCCTCCTGGGACTCATCGAGAGACCTATCAATCACGCGTGAATTAGCAAGCTCTAAAAGCTCCTGGTGCCCTTCACGACTAATCCGCTGCGTATTGTGTCCGTACACCTCGATATGTACGTTCAGAGACTGAGCGGTATCGGCTGACGCAGGGTGGAGTCCTTTAAAGTCACGAGAGCAGCTGTAGAGTTGAGAGCGATAGCCATGTAAAAGGGATAATTTTATGTGAGCAGGATCACGATACGCGCTAGCTGAGTCGCTACGACAGGCGAGGATGCCCTCTTCGAGAGGAGTTCGTAACACATCCGCAAGTGAGCTCATTACCTCGCCAGCACCCTCAATGTGGGTTGCCGCGGACTCGATAATCGAGATTTCCGCGCTGAAGCGGCTATAAAGATCGAGAGTCGCCGCTCGCTGTTCGGGGCTTAATGTGATTCCGATGAAGGGGTCTAGCCGCTGACAGAAGTTTGCAAGGCGGGCACCCAGGTGTCGTATCTCCGAGCATACGAGCGCGTTGTCTAGCGCCTGTCTAGCGTCAGAGATGAGCTGGCGCTCTCCTATCTGTCGCGCTCTCTCAGCCTGAAAGCTTGGCCAGTCTGGCTCGGCACGGCGCGTCGCAATCTCTGAGCCAGTCATGAAATAGTGGTTAGACATATCAGCGGCAACTTGTACTACCTGTTATGGTGGCACCTCGCGTGTACATCAAGAGTATAGTTGGTAAACAGATGCTAGTAAAAAGAGCCTTAGGAGTAGTAGCTCGCTGAAAAGTCAGGATATTTCTTAAAGACGCCACTGCCTTTCCGCTCCAAATGGTGATCCGCGTAGTAGTGCTCGGTTATAGCGCAACTACATGATTCAAGGTCTTAGGAACTCACTCTGAGGGGTGAAAATTGCGCGGCGCTGGCGGAGAAGTATTGGCGCGCTAGCTTCGTGACATGGATTCGGGAGTCGCTAAATACGCTCGCAGCGGAGCGAAGGAGTCGCGCATAATCGGCAGTGAGTCTCCAATCTGCGGATACAACGACATGGCATGCCCAAGGAAAGCGGACAACTTCCATGGAGAGATCGATTCATTCCATCCGCAGCTCACGATTCGCTTCGCCGCGGGATCGAGGTCGAGCGCGGCGACTAAGGCGCCATCCAAGCGGAGTGTGAGGCAGTGCCGATTTGATGACACGAAGTCCTCGGGGATACTTTGCTCCCAGTTCTCTCGTACGAGACAGCGCGCGATAAAACCGCGCGCCGCGCTCCGCTCTGCCATTGAGGTAGCGGCAGTAACCACGAGTGGCGGCGTAAGAGGAGGAATGCCAGTTCCCATGTCACCAAGAAAACGGGCGAAGACCTGTGTCGCCTTGGCGACATCATCGACGGGCGCGTCGGAGAGCGCGACTCGTATCCGCTCCGCGGCGAGCGTTTCTATCTCAAAATACGCGCTCTCTCCGGCAGGGAGCGCTCTCAAGATAACACCCCGGCCATCGTGAGTATTGCTCTTTCTTGTTATTAATTTTTTACGCTCCATCGTGGTGACTATCGAGGAGAGTGAGTTTTGAGCGAGTGAGAGGAGACTAGCTAATTCACCTGGTTGTGGCGCAACAGGCGGGAGAACCACTTCTCCCAACACTTGCCACGCTGTGGCGGAGAGTTTTGAGCCAAAAACCGTATCGCCGAGGAGGCCGCAGCAGCGAGTGAATCGACGCTGCTCGGTTCGGTACGGAACCTCTGAGGGGCGAACCTCAAGGGGTGGTTGACCAAAGCCATCTGAAAGTGTTTTTAAGAGCCATACCAAACTCGCCTCATCTTCACGCGATACGCGAGCGAGCATCGATCGGTAGTTGATGTTCGCGACCTCGTCTAGTTTTCGAACGACCCCCCTGCCTGACGCTGAGAGGGAGAGCCGCTTCTTGCGAGCGTCACTCGACTCGCGCGTCACGAGCACGAGTTTCCGTTTGCCGAGACCCTGGACGAGCCGGGAGGCGAAACTCTGATCGATGCGTAGTTGACTGGCAAGTTCACTGACACCCCTGCCCGGCGCGCTGTCGAGCTCGACTAAGACATGCGCTTCCGCCAGGGTAAACGGGTTGTGAGCGGAGCGACCGACAAATCTATTGCGTTGTTGAAGGCGACGGACGAGGCGGTGAATGAGGATCTCTGGAGTTTGTGTCATGGCGACCTGCGTACTACGCGTTTCGGGTTGTAACACGTTAGACCGATCGCGCCAAATCTTCGAGCTGTGGCCCTAAAGGCGCCGTTTTGTCATTCCCAGAGCAATACCAGAGGTCGAAGCCAGGTCGGAGCTGTTGGAGATTGATCATCTTCCCGCTCCGATCATGTGAGAGCGTAATATAAAAAGCAAAGTGTCCGTGGCGGCTGGTAACTGTAAGGTGGCGACGGCCTCTGGCGAATCCCTCGCACAGGGCCGTAGCCTCGTGATCAGCGATCGTAGCGGCGCTCATAAATGCGGGTTCGTCGACGCTCAAAAACTGATGTGGCCTGTAGTGAGGGTTCTCTCCCCAGTTATTTGGGGCGGGTGGCATGAAGTTTTGAGGTAGAGGATCGCCTTCTGAGGTTAGACGGATGAGCACCTCGACGGGATTGCCCCCCGGTATTCCATCACGTATTTCGTATGGCACCGGCTTCCATCCGAGCTTTAGATGCCTTTCTTTTGATGTATTACGATTCGGACCACCGCGCACGGTGCAGACAAGTGTGTCGCACCCCTCAACGTGGGCTGTTTGTTTCATCTGGTGGTCGAGTATCTGATAGCCCCATACGCCGGCTTCGTGTAATTTCGCGCGCGCCTCTTCAGTGATCGATACCCCTCGAAAGAATCCGCAACGAGCTGTGGTCGCGTCCTTAATGAAGCCCCGATCGGCGAGATCGCGCAGGAGGGTTGGAGATGGCATGATCTCGCTCGGCGGATTTGGAACAAAGATGTAGTATCCGACGGTTTCTTGTTCCATTCGGAGGAGAAAGACCCGACACCCCGCCGATCGTAGCACTCGCTCTGTAACCTCCGATGGATAGATGCCACCCACACCGTTCTGTGGGCGATTGAGAGATGGATCGATCAAGAGACCTTCATCAATACCCTCAAGTGCCGGAATGAGGCGTGCCGGTAGTCCCGAGTATTCGGTGTTGAACTCCAGCACAGAAAGCCCGAGTTCCGTAGCTTTCGGGGAGTCAAGAAAGATGGTTTTGGCGCTGACCTCTTGATAGCGCGCCCATGCTGTGCGCCGAAGTTCCTCAGTCGAGATGGTACCCTGCTCCCAATCACGTGTCGCGGCGTGGATCTGTGAGAGTCCGTGAATAACAGCGGAAATATCAAAAGAGCTCGTGCCTCGTTCGTTGAGATTCGCGAGTTCGCCGATATGGATCGTGATGTGATTTAGGAAGCGAGCGAGGTCCGCTGTGTTGGGGGTAGTATCGCGGTGATGATGGTTCTCGCGTGATTCGATCCGGTCGAAGAGCATCCAAAGCTCCGCCCCGAGGAGTCTGATAGGAGCGAGTACTTCAAAGGGAGCGATCGGCGCTTTAGGGGCCCTGTATTCGTCGAGCCATTTTCGCGGTACGCCGTGAACCGCGTTGTCAAGAAATAGACGACGCCAGCCAGACACGCGGTCTTCGCGAGAATCGGCAAGAAGTCCGTGGTGTGAGGAGCTCGCTTCCTCGTATTCGGCGCGCAGCCACTCCATTCTTCTCCACCACGTGACTATGTCATCGGAAACTTTGAGCGAGCTTCCCAGCTCAGCGATCATCTCAAGGTTGGCATTAACGGCGGCGCATAGAGGGTGGAGATCCGCCGGCAGATCTGGGCGGTCAAGCGCCGCGCCCATCTCCCGTAGGATAGGCTCGGCACTGGATCCGAGGGTGATTTCTGGCAGCTCATGTCGAGGATTGGCAAGGGTCGCCCTGGAAAGGCGATTGAGCGCGCTCGGTAGGAGGCGCGTCAAAAGGCTCTCAGTCGATTGATTTCGCAGATCGGACGTTGGCTCCGGCATGGTTTTGTTCCCCTCCTGGTATGATAGCTCGCTGAATACTCGATACTTAAGGTAGACGGGCAAATTGTAGCATGAGCACGATAGAGGAATACAAAAAGAATCGTAGTAGCATAAAAATAGCGCACGGCGTGTTCCCCAGGTTCGGACGCGAATAAGCGTTGCTCTGTAATATCCTGGAATGACGCATTAATAACGACTATACCCGCAATACAGCGCAGTTTGTGAGACGATATTCTATTTGCTTGATTAGCATGAGGCACCGAGATATATAGAGCAGGTCAATCGGTTTTGCATAGGAATAAGGGTAGAAGAAAGCACTACGGAGGGCGGATGGGCCGCTTTTCAGCTCCATATCGTCCTCTTTTCGCGGGGGTCATACGTGACTCCCCATACAGAGAGAGTTGATGCTCTTCCTTAGGAACAATCTCTCGTTGAGCGTTTCAACGGGGGAAGCGAAACCCAAACAATTCTCCAACAGCAGGAGGACTAACCATGTCCGATCGGTTGGTTCGATTCGATCCGTATCGAGTTCTGGAGGTGGATCCGCGCGCTAGACCTGAGGTGATTCACGCCGCGTACCTTGCTCTGCAAAAGCAGTTCCATCCCGATAAGGGAGGTGATACCGCCACAGCGCAAATGATTAACAAGGCGTGGGATGTGCTTAAGGATCCGCGAAAGAAGCTTGAGTTCGATGAGGGTGGAAAAAAGCTCGAAGGCAACAGGATCGGGAATTATCAGATTCTCGATCGACTGGCTGAGGGCGGCTTTGGTACCACGTACCGCGCTGAGCACGTGCTCTCGCGGATGCCAGTGTGTGTCAAGCATTGCCACCACGTCGCGCCACTCTATCAGCAGACGTTGATAGACGAGGCGCGCTCGATTTGGGACCTGCGGCATTACTCGTTACCGGTCATGCGAGATTTTCTTCAACTTGATGATGGAAGTCTGGCGTTGGTGATGAGTTTTATTCCAGGGCTCACGATCGAGAAACTCGTCGAGAAGAAGGGCCGGCGATTAGATCCCGAGACTGTCGCGTGGATCATGCAGCGCTGCTTAAACGCGCTGAAATACCTTCACTTCAACGGTGTCATTCACGGCGACGTGAAGCCGCAGAATGTGATCGTACAACCGGAGATCCACACGATTGTCGTCGTGGACTTCGGATTGTCCATCGTTAACCCGACTAGGCACAGCGAGGTGAAGGGGCATACCCCGATCTTCGCGTCGCCGGAGCAGCTCGATGGGGATCCTCTCGTTCCCGAGAGTGATCTCTACAGCTTGGCGTTGACGATGATGTATGCCCTTACGGGGAGCTTTGATGATGTGCGGCGTTTGCGGGTACCGAACTCGGTTCCCGATATATTCTGCGACTTCATCAAGCGGTTTCTCGTGAGGGATCTGCAAGAGCGCCCGAATTGGGAGTCTGAAGACCTCGAAGCCTCGTTGAGGCAGGTGAGGATTCAGGCGTTCGGGCGTGACCATTCTAACTTGAAGCCTGTGTAGGGCTTCTCAACCTCAATCAGAAGGAATGACTATCATGTCAGAGGGTGGAGATTACGATCCTGGTCCGTGGACGGGGCACGATTTCGATGACGCGCGCGCGGCGTACGCCAGACACGCGAGTCGAGCAGGCTCCGTCAGTTCAGGCGCGACCGCGTCAACGCGGAAAAGCGCCGGGGAGATGCTCGAACCAAGAGTGTCTTCGACGTGTCAGAATCCTCTTGTGGTCCTGTGCGATGTCACAGGAAGCATGCAGGACTGGCCGACAACGATGTTTTCCAAGCTTCCCTACCTTGAACACGAGGCGAAGGGATACTTGGGGGATGATCTGGAGATCTGCTTTGGAGCGATAGGAGACGCCGCGTGCGATTCCTATCCGCTTCAAGTGAGACCATTTGCCAAAGGGACGGCGCTCAAGGATCGGATGCTTGAGTTGGTGATCGAGCAGGGAGGCGGCGGACAGCTTACGGAATCCTACGAGTTGGCGGCGTTGTATGCCGTCCACAACGTGGACATTCCCAAGGCGGTCAAGCCGACCCTGATTATGATCGGGGACGAGAAACCGTACCCGTACATCAGTCCTGAGGATGCCAAGCGCGTGGCGGGAGTCTCGCTCCAGGGGCGGCTCTCAGCGCAGCAGGTCTTTCGGGATCTCGGTCGCAAGTTTTCCGTCTACTTGGTTCGAAAACCCTACAATCGCTCAGGTGGTGATGGGATGTCGAGCCAGGATAGGGAGATCCGTGACCGATGGGTCGAGCTTCTTGGCGCGGATCGAGTGGTTGATCTACCAGAGGCGGGTCGAGTCGTTGATGTCATCTTTGGAATCTTGGCTAACGAGACCGGAAGGTTTGCCGATTTCAAGGAGGAGATCGAGGGCAGACAGACACCGGAGCAAGTGGCTACGGTGTACAAGTCTCTGAAGTCGATTCATACGACCAGCTCGCGTAGTGGCGCCCGTGGCGATACGTACGGGCGCTCTATTATGAAGCTGGAGCACAAGGGCGGCGAGAGTAAGCCGCTCATGTAAGGTAGTGGCGCGTTTGGCTACGCTGGTAGCGGTAATCGTTATCAGCGTAGCCTCGCGTCTTTTCTTTTCCCAAGAACAGAAGGAACTCACACGATGGTGGACATCAAGCTCCTTGCGACGCTACAGCCCGCGTTTACTCACTTTTCGCGCTTTTCGCGCGATGAGCGATTGAGTGGGATTCGTTTGAACAATCCTCAGTGGTCACCTACGGAATTGGGGCTATTGCTTCAATCGCCGTCGATCACAGAGGCACAGGTACCCCTGTACTTTGACGTTAAGGGGTGGCAGCTCAGGGTGACGGAACTTCATCGCAACGATGAGTTTCTGGACATCACAATTAATCATCCAATCAAGGTTGATACCCCTACTCCTGTACACTTCAAGGCGGGCGCGGATCGCGCTCTGCTCGAGAGAGTTGAGCAGGATGGGCGTCGTTTGATCTTTCGGGGTGGACCGCGGCATGTGGTGTACCCCGGCGAATCGCTGCAGATCCGCCACCCAAGTCTTGAAGTGCTTGGGGAGCAGTTCTGCGCTGATGAGCTTGAGAAGATCTCGGTGGCGAGAAAGGCGGGTATCACCCGCTACTTTCTCTCGTACGCTGAAAGCCAGCCTGATGTCTATCGACTTCAGGAGCTTGTTGGGGCGGACGCCGAGATTATGATCAAGATCGAGAATGAAAAGGGAATTGCGTACGCTGCCAAGCAGTTTCGCAAGCGCTCTAATCACACCTTGGTCGCGGCGCGTGGAGATCTGTACGTGGAGGTCAAGCGCCCTCACGATATCCTCGACGCGTTGCGAGTAATCGTTAGCCGAGATCCCGAGGCCTGTGTCGGCTCTCGGCTGATGCTCTCTGTCATCAATTCTCCAGTTCCGGCCTGCTCGGACTTCTGTGAGATGGCATGGCTGTACGACATCGGATATCGCTCATTTCTTCTGTGTGATGAGCTGTGCCTGCAAGAGGATCTGTTGAATGTCGCGATTGGAGCGTGTGAGGCGTTCCGACGTGATTACAATCCTCCAGTCACCCCGAGCGTTGTTCCGTCTGTCGCAGAGACATCTCGGTCAGTTCTGCCTGCATGGATGAGGGTCTTTGGCAGGCGCTAGTGCTTTCTTCTTACAGACAGGTTCTGTACAGCGAGCTTTGGAAGGCGGCTCATAGAAAGGTTTACACCTCTGCCTTCCATTTTTTCACGACCCTGCTAGGGCAGAATAGGAAAAAAGACCAATAAACTGGCTGGCTTCGACCAACCTCCGCGATTGCCGTCGCTATAGGCGCCTCCCGAAAAAACTCGCTTATCGCTCAAGGTGGAGCAGAGCTTTCGTCTCAAACTCCCTCTAGCGACACCTGGACATCCACACCAACAAATCCCAACTACCTAGTTTGATGATATAACTTCGGAATTGATCGATCTTCTTATCCATGGACGGTCACGTCAGGTCCCTCTAAAACTGATATCCGATCCCTAAAACTAGCGAGAGATTGTTGTAGTCAACCGAGTAAGATCCTTTACTGTTGCTAAGATCTGGCCCTGGCGCGGACATAAATCGCCCCTCACCATAGAAGCGCCAACTCTCATTCAGCGGAACTTCAGCTCCTATCATCGCTTGCCACGCGAAGATCTGATCTTCGAGGTCTTTTTGGTCCGCTATTCCGACCAACTCAACGTCAGAATCAATCTCTTGAAGGAATCCCACTCCTAAACCGATGTATGGCGACCAACTATCGGAGAAATCGAAATAGTAGTGACCATTCGCCATAATCGCAACCGACGCAAGATCGCCCCCATCAGCGACTAGCCGCCCCTCGCTCCCCTCAATTTGATCGATATCATTACTCCGATAAACATACTCAAGGTCAGCGTCGAAATTTCTATTAAACCTATATCCCCCCGCCAACCCGACGATGGCACCTGCATCTAAATTAGCCTCACCAGAGGGAAATGACGCCGCGCTACTGCCGTCGAAGTCCGAGTCGAGAGCGAAATTAACTCCTCCCTGAAGTTTGACGAAGGGCCCCTGGTAATCCACATTCTCGGCTGATGCTTTATCTAAAAAGCCGGGCGCCATCGCCACCGCCCCAGCTAGAAAGCTCAGGCACATAACCTCCCTAAAAATATCTTTCTTTTTCATCTGTTGTAATTCTCCATTTAAAAGCAATCCCGTAGGCTTTTTACGAGCCGAATGTAGTTATTAGCTTCATTATGAACAATCAGTTGATGCATCAGCGGTCATTGAAATGCACGAGTGGTAAACCATTTCCATCGGTGGTACTCTACTGAAATGAGCGGGGCTCGAAATCAGACAGCAAATTGGCTTGACTCAACAACCGTATCTGTTGAGAAATACTTTATATTCAGCTCTATCGCGCTGATTATAGTTTTCGCGTGGATGGAGCCAGCAGGAGCTGCTGGGCTAGGATTCGGAAGAGGACTGGTTTTCTGGACTATTCAGATCTTGATCCTGATCCCTCTACTGATCGCGACACAGCATTTCATATCGCGTTACTTCAACTTTAGGAGCGCCAACTCCCCTTGGATACAAACAGCGATAGGTGGGATGGTGGCGGCCTCGCTCTTTGTGCCGCTCGCGTTTTCGCTTGACCTTCTGTTCGGGATTCCCGACGACACTGCAGGAGGCGGAATTATAGCTGGCTTATTGGATGAAGCCTCAGGAGTAGTGGTGCCCGTTACAATCACCTGGCTAGCTCTTAACGCTCCCTGGATTCTTCAATTGGATTTCTCAAAGGAGCGCCGTGCCACTCACCCCCTGCCCCAGGATCATAGTGACCAATTTCCCGCCAAGACCACTGATCAAACCGGCCGATTTATTCAGGAGTTAACAATGCGGGCTTCAGGGGACATAATCTCAATTAGCTCTGAGCTTCATTATCTTCGGGTAACCACCACAGACTCTGAGGTGATGTTTCTATACAATCTAAAGGACGCGATTGATGAGCTTCCAGCCGGTTTAGGGATTCAAATTCACAGATCTCACTGGGTATCGATGGAGTATGTGACAAAACTTTCAAAGCGAAATGGAGCGATTGAGTGCCTTCTCTCAAACGGCAAGAGTTTACCAGTAAGCAGACGGAAGTGCTCTGAAGTTAAAGATCTGCTAGCTGCCCGAGTTCGCTGAGTTTCAGAAACTGCTTGTCAATTCCCCCTTTCTTAGACACCCATTATTCAATTAGTAGTAGCGGCTGTTCCTCCGGTTCGTAGAGCCGGGAGGGGGGTAGCGGTGCGGAGCAACGCGGCGGGGGGAGACTCATAACCTGTGAATAACTGTAGATTTGTGTAGAAAGTGCTACCTGCGTATCTTCCCACTCTGTTCGAAACTCTGCTGGCGGCATCTTCAGCTTGGTTTTGATCCTACGATGAGTGAAGTAGTTTAGTTGA
>JBIIOE010000112.1:0-12216 GCA_044337105.1 Bdellovibrionota bacterium
CAAAAGTGAGACTATGGGGTAGGTTTTGCCGCGCTTCCTCTAGGAAGACGATCACGAATCTCAATCGTAGTGATGACGAACTCGAGCGCTGTTCGGTAGACGTCTAGTTTTTCATAGTCGAGCATACGGCTCTATTTCGGGCGGGAGCGGGAAAAGTTGCTTTTTCGGGTACGTTCACGTTTACGTGCACGAGCAGGTTCACGTGGAAAGGCGCGATTTATAGGTCAAACAAGGGCTTACGCTATCTCCAAGCTCGCTATCACCCACTCTAAAACGCGATGAGCCAGAATGAAGCGGAGCTACGAAATCTCTTCGAGCGCCTGATCGGCGGCCGAGTCCAGTCAATCGTAATTACGGGGAAGACGGTCCGATTCGAGTTGCCAGAGCACGAGCGGGTCAGCGAGATGCTTCCAGTGGTCGCACAGGTCGCTGAAAGCGTCAGAGCCATTCAATCATCGGTAAAGTCACGTTTCGCAAGGATGGATGGTGCAGCCGACCGTTGACCGTAAATACGAGACCCAGCATCGTGGGAGCCGTCGCGTGTATTACCGATATCACCTCGAACTGGCTCACCTACCCTCGAGTGGTACCACCGTCCCGTTCGAAATTCCCGCCACGATCGAAGTGGAGAAAGGTATCTATGATCGTGCTACTCCGAACGGGCATGTTACATTGATGATTGGAGCAGGAAGGTTTGGTTTTCCTTGGTTGCGGAGTGTGCGGCCTGTAGGCTGGCAAGAAAATGGCTCATCGTGGAATGGGCAGTAACGAGCTCGCTACGTGAAAACGGGTTGTTCAGGCGTGCCAGCAGACAGTTCGTGCTTGTTGCTGTTTGCTGTCCCACAGCTTTTCGTTAGGGAAGCGAGGCAAATAAATCACATCGGGCGAAAATCCGTCTTCGCAGTGATATGAGACACAAAGTATGCCAGGATCTTCACGGCAGCCTCGAGATCCTTGTAGCTACACACCTCGACCTGCGTATGCATATATCGATTGGGAATTCCCAGGCTCGCTGTCGCTACGCCGCCGCGGGATATTTGAATGGTGTTGGCGTCGTTACCGAGCGGTCGCGGAGTCGGTGCGGGCTGATAGGGCGCTTTTGTTTTCTTTGCGGCATCCTTGAGTAGCTTCTCGACTACTGGATTGGTATTTGGACCGCTTGTGATAGTAGGCCCGAGCCCGAGCTTGCAAGGAGTTGCGCGAGGATTATCGCTTGCTGGGTTGTCTGTTGCGTGCGTTACGTCGATCGCAATACCGACTTCTGGATTGATAGCGTACGCAGATGTCGAAGCGCCGCGAAGTCCTACCTCCTCTTGAACAGTGCTCACGGCATACAAACCGACCGAGAGTTTCTTTCCGGACAGTACCCGTAAGGTCTCCATCGCTATGAAGAGACCGACCTTATCGTCGAGGCCTGGCGCGCAGATCAGTCCGTTGCCGAGATCGAGTACGCTCAAATGAAAGGTCGCACAGTCTCCGATGCTGACCCTCTTTTCGGCTTCGCGACGGTTCTTGGCGCCAATGTCGATCCACAGTTTGTCGAGGTCGTTCTTGGTTCTGTCGCGCTCCTCGCTGCTCTGATGATGAATCGGCTTGCGGCCGAAGACTCCTTCGACAGGGCCTTTTTCAGAGTGGATCGTAACGCGCGCCCCGTGCAGGACACCAACATCCATGCCACCGAGCGCAGAGACGTAAATAAATCCATCATTTGAGATGTGTCGCACCATGAACCCGATCTGATCGCAATGCCCAGCTAGCATCACCTTACGTTCTGCCTTTGGGTTGAGTGCAACGATGACGTTTCCGTGAAGATCGGTCTCGATCAGGTCGGCGTACTTCTTCATGCGATCGCGCACAATACGTTGAACAGGCTGTTCGGCTCCGGTCGGTGAGGGCGTGAGGAGGAGTTTATGCAGAAAATCCTTGGAGTCCATGAGTTCCTTGTTTCAATTCGTTAACAGCTTCCATAGGATGCCGGAGGGAGCGAAAAGAGCACAAGGGAGAATGCTGCCCTGCTCCTCGTTACTCTCGCTTGATGCAAGCGGACGGGGGATATGATACCGATTGACGGCGTACATATTTACGAGGATTGAGATTATTTATGCCGCAACAGGAATCCCGGCAGGAGCTTCAAGAGAAGGACAAAGCGCTCATAAAAAAGCTAGCAGCGCTGGTACTCACGCCTCCTAAGAAAACGTCGTTTAGAAATCTCGCTGTGCGTACTATTCTGCGAGGTAAGGACGAGCTTACAGGTTTCTTAGCGCTTGAGCGTATGGCTCGTCAGAAGGGATGTTTCAATATTCGAATCGAGAAACGCAGGTGGCGAGATACGGACGGGAGTGCCTATCGCTTCACCCTCGCCAGGGCGGCCAGCACCGATATGTGGCCGATGGGCACTCATTACTGGGTCAGGGATAATTCGGTCATCGGCGCGCGCTACCTCTTCAGTGGGCAGCGGTCCAAAGAGAAGCTTGGGAAGGAGCTGTTGATATCGGCGCTGACCTTCATGTCCTCCGTTCAACAGCTCGACCGCTTTAGAAAGATAATTGCGGCTTCTTCTCGATCGTACGTCACAAATGCAGCGCATTGGCCCTACATCTTCGCGGGCGTGAATAACAATCTTAATACCGCGCACCCTGAGACCTGGGCCCACAAGCAGGACGCATGGCAGATACTGGCGTGGTACGTTCTTGAGGGGATTGAGCGGGGGCTAATCTCGCTGGAGGATCTCAACCCAAGGCATAGGGCTTTCTTTGGCCTGATAGTGCCGTTCCTCGCGAAGATCTCGTTTTGGAAGTGTGAAAACAGTGGGTCATGGGAGGAGCTTCCAGCGATCCGTTCGTCTGTGCGCGCATGGGAGCACCGGCTCGTTGTCCTCTTGGGCGAGCTTTCAGTCAGAAAGGAGTTCTCTTTTTTGAATCAAGGGTACCGTGCAGTTCGTTCGCATCTGGGCAAGGGGTATGCGAAGAAGGATCTTCGCGCTGCTGTGGCAGTCATGGATCGTGCGGCAACACGTCAGATGCTCGAAGATCTGCCGTTCGAAGCCCCTTCATATTCTCGCACCGATCCTCGCTATCGTGAGGCCGATGCCGCACTGATTTATCTGTTGCAGATCGAATACCTCGATTTCTTGGCCGCGAGAGCAGGCAAAAAAGCAACGTGGAAGGATACCATGGAGAAGAAGATCCTGGGCCTGCTCGTCAGATTGGACGATCCCAAGACAGGAGGAATGGCCCGCTACGAAAATGATTCGTATCAGCGGGTCGGATTTTTCCGAAATCTCACAGTTCGTAAGCTTCAAGAGCTGTATGGTGCACCGTCTGGTGATGCGAGCTCGTGCTTTGTGGGGCGCGACAAGGTCGTTCCCAAGGGGCGCACTGCGATGTGGACACACTTCGTGTGGCAACTTGCCGCGTGGTCCGGAAAGCGCTCGCTCGAAGATCCCGATATTCGTTTCAGGGTGCTTCACGAATTCTTTTTTGCGCGCGGTTTGGCGCTCATCACGGGCAACAAGGAAGTAAGTGTCGATGTTGATTCCCGAGGAAAGGTTCGCATAATTAAGATACCGGCGTGGCGTATGCCTGAGTGTTACATCTCGGATGTTTCTCCGACTAAAGAGATGCTCGTATTCCCGTCCCCGCATACCCCCCTCAATTGGTCGATAGCTGAGATGGAGGAGGCGTTCCGAATCAGAAAATTGGTGGTGAGTGGCTCATGCGGGTTGTAGAGCTAGCGGCGGGCGGTGCGGACGTCGTCCTTTGCACAAATCGCTCCTACTGCAAGTAGATTCGTTGTATCGCTTCTAAAGATTCAGGAGAGCTGTGCCGTTCTACCTAGCCAGACCGGAATAAGCGGTGATATTCTCCAGTAAGCGCGCATAATTAACGAGCTTGAACGCAACTAGGAAAGTTCACGGCAGTCGTCGCGCACTCTGAGTCGAAAGGGGCCTACTATTCATGCATACAGGTGAGCGTACTATCTCTTCGCAGATCGAATATCTGCGGTCGCATGGGTCGGTGCTGATCTTTCTCGTCAAGCCTGCTCCTCTATATAATCCGGATCGTCAGTGGTTGCCCGTAGAAGGGCTCGCCGTACGCGCGATCGATGATCTGCACTTTCTCGATGAAACCAGCGAGCGAGTGATAGCCGCCTTCACCACCGAGCCGCCACACGAGGCGGGAGTAAAAGCTGTGGCCGTTCCCCTTCAGGCAGCGTTAGAGCGAGTTTTCTTTCACATTCAAGGGATATCCAAACTCGTTATCAATCCGACCGTCGCTCCAGAAGGACTATCTCCTCTGCAATCGAACATCGACTTCACGATGCCGGCCGGATTTGGCCAACGGGTTGAACTCTCACGCGAGGAGATCGCTGAGACGATTGGGGCGTTGAGCAACAAGCCCACCAAAAAGACCGATTATCTCTCTCGTGCGCGTAAGGCATATCGCAACAACTCGCTGTTCGAGGCCTTCGCCAACGCCCGGCATGTTCGCCGTGAAAGCGGTGACCTCGATGCGTGGTTTCTGGAACTCATGTCGATGAGTTTTCTGGGCATTTCTGAACAAGCGGTCGAGCTCTATGAGCACTATCCTGCTCGAGACGGAGCCGATCCGCAGCCTCTTTTGCTAGCGGCTCGATTCAGGCTGCTTCTCAAGCAATTCAACGAGGCTTGCACAATTCTGCACACCTTGACCTTCAAGCCAGAGGTCGCTTCGGTGGCTTTTGCGGAGCTGGCGCGTGCCTTCGTAATGACCAAGGAGTTTAGTCGCGCGGTCGACGCTGCTTCCACCAGTATAGATAAAGACCCTGAGTCCCTCGATGGTCGCTTGATCCGTGGGCTCGCCTTGCGAGGGCTCGCGTACGACAGTGGTGACGAAGAGGGGCTCAAGGCGGCGCTCCAAGACTTCGAGTTCGTGGCCACTAAAGCCGTTTTTAACGCGGCAGAGGCTTTGTTTCATGCAGGCACGATCTTTGCGCGTATGGGTGATCTTGTGTCAGCGGAGAAGACGTTGCGACAGTCGCTTTTTCAGAGGGATCGTTTCGCATCCCGTGATGCGCTCATCCGTGTCGCATGTGCGGCGAGTTCTGTAGTAGTGGCTCGTGAAGAAACCGAGCTACTTGAGTGCTTGTTACCGCACCTTGCAAAGCCTCTCCGCGAATTGATCGAGGCTCATGTGGGAGGCGCGTCTTCGGATACCCTCGGAGAGTCTCCTGAATCGCTTGATCGTGGCGCAGCTCTCTGGTCTACAGACGAAAAGGCAGTCGTTAGGGCTGCGCAGGAAGCTTTGCGTGAGTGGAAAGTACCTATCTCGGGGTCCTTTGCCGACTGCGGGCTACTCGACGAATTTATAACGTACTTTGCTCCGGCGGGAATATTCTCCGAGCGCTTGGAGTACGGCTATTTGAACGATGTTGGGATAAAGACCGTCGCACGGGTTTTTGCAGTACATCTGGCGAACGTTTTGGCTCGAGAAGGCCAGGCCGTATGGCAGGGCGACAGAGCAAGGCGTGTATCGCTCTCTGTGCCGTCGTCGGGAGGAACTGTTCCGCTGGAGTCCTTCGTTCTCGATAGGATTTTGCTTGGCGCGAGCGCCGACAACTTCTCCTCATTGGAATCTTTGGGCGCAGAGTTGTTGCCACAAGAGAGTGCGGCGACCCGAGCCGTATTGAGTGACAGGTGGGAGGCTGCTAGGCCGGAGGAGTTGGCGTTTTTCGAGTCGGAAGCAGCGTGGGCCCGGGAAAAGCTGGGAGTTTTAGGCGCTGTGCTGCTGAACAGTTTGGCGGATTTTTCGGAGATGGATCGGTGTATCAATCTCGTTTTTGAGCCAGGTGGAGAGCTTTCGGAAAACGGAAGCACAATCCTCGGAGAGGAACGCGATCGATTCATAGCGGCTCTCGGTCTTTTGGTAGGTTGTATGATTGGCGAACTCCTTCCGGCTACCTGGTCTAGGCACCCAGACCTCGAGGGGATCTCGGTTTCGACGCTTGAGCTCGGGCGAGTTTTCCCCGTTGCACGGGTTCAGCGTCGTGCGCACCTCGGTTCGGCTGCGGATTTCTCGGTTCAGCTGGGCTCCTTTGCTTTCGGAGTCGCGGCAGCGGCGGTAAGCTATGAGATAGGTAAGGGAGCCCTCGTAGAAGCTGCGCAAATCAGGGCTCGGCTGATCGGATTACTGCCTATAGTGGAAACATTCCCTCAGTCTGAAATAGACGCACTGGTTTCGTCGCTCGCGGTGCGAAAGTAGGGAAGAGGTCGAAAAAGTCGTTATCGCTTGAGAATGCGATAGTTGCGCGCACCCCCTTTGGAGTTTTGGTCCTTCTTTTCTTTTTCCTTCTCCTTTTCTTTCTCCTTGTCGACTTTCCTCTCCCCGAGAAGGCTCTTTCCGCGGACATTCTCTGCTTGTCGCTCGAGCTCTAAGCTCTTTTTGCGCTGCTCTACGTGTTGATGTATCTCCGTTTCTAATTTTTCGAGCTCGGCCTCTATCACGGCGTCGAGATGGTGTCGTTGAAGGTAATCGATTATGTCCCCAACCGGGATGGTGCTGATGCAGGGGTGATTGGATATGACGCGAGGGAGGTTCGGATTGACGATCATCATCACCTCGTATCCGTCGCACATGCATCGGATTGTCACGTGCTGGCAAAGGTAGTCTCGTTGGTTGAGCATCCGCATGAGATTTGCCAGCGGTATTGGGGGTTTGAAGGGGTTGTGAATGTCGGGGCCGATGACCTTCCACTTAAGGTACCCGGTCATCTGATCAAACCAGGTGGAGCCTTCTTCCACACCGCCGGAGCTGTGACTAGTCTTCCCCACTACAGAACCTCTGATTAGTTACTACGCATTCCGCCCACTTGTGTCATCGGCAGTTGCATACGCAAGCCTGAGGGGCAAATGCGCAGGGGGGCTGATTCGGAGCGAGAGGCGCACCTCTGGGAGCCTCTGAAGCACTCGTTTTTATTGAAGATTTTTGAGGTGGACTCCGCAGGGCACGGGAGAACGTCTCATAGGGTCTCGAAGGAAGGGGGATCATTGTAGGTTTCTCCCTGGTCTTTTCTAAGTCATCCACGAGCCCCCTTGAAACTTCTCGCCATAATGACCACTATGCGTATCACTAGGGTTTTGAATATATAGGACTTTTTGTCCGTCTGTCGGGATGCTCCAGGGATTCTTCCCACTCCGTGGGGAGCACAGTGAGAGCAGTTAACCAAAAGGGGTGTGAAGATGATTGAGGTCGAAAAGCTATCGAAGCTGTATGGAGATTACACGGCTGTGGCAGACGTCAGCTTCTCGGCGAGCAAGGGCGAGATCGTCGGTTTTCTGGGACCAAATGGCGCCGGAAAAACTACGACAATCCGTATGTTAGCGACCTATCTGCCGCCTTCCTCGGGCACTGCCCGGATCGCCGGTTATGACATCGTTTCGCAATCCGATGAAGTTCGCCGTCGGATCGGCTACCTGCCTGAGAACCCGCCTCTCTACGGGGAGATGACTGTCGAGGAGTACTTGCGGTTCGTCGCCGATATCAAAGGCGTACCGCGAGCGAGTCGCACGGCGCGTGTAGGCGAAGTGCTCGAGCGCTGCTTCATAGCTGATGTTCGGAAGAAGCTGTGCCAGCATCTTTCGCGTGGATACAGACAGCGGGTTGGATTGGCGCAGGCTATCATCCATGAGCCCGAGGTCATAATTCTGGATGAGCCGACGAGCGGTCTTGATCCTAAACAGATCATTCAAATTAGAGAACTGATCAAATCTCTTGGGACATCGCACACCGTTCTTCTCAGCACGCACATCCTGCCTGAGGTATCAATGGTTTGTAGCAAGGTAGTGATTGTCAGCCGCGGACGGATTGTGAGGGAAAGCTCATTGGTCGACCTTACCCGCGACAAACCGCTCGAGCAGGTATTCATCGAAAGTGTAGGTAGAGACGAAGCAATCGTCGAAGCCGCTGCGTAATAGCAAGTCGAGAAAACGTACTGAGGAACAAGTATGCGTAACGTATTAGCCATTTGTAAGCGAGAGTTGCTCTCCTTCTTCGTGTCACCCATCGCGTATTTCGTCATAACTGGATTTACCCTCCTGGTGGGCTTCTTCTTCTTCCAAGGACTTGCGTTTTTCGCGCGGATCTTCGAAATGGCACCGATGATGAATTTTCGGCCGGGACAGATGCCGAATCTCAACGAGTATGTTGTCCAAGGTCTGTATCAGACTATGATCGTAATTCTCGTGTTCATGGTTCCGCTGCTGACCATGAGAACGATTGCGGAAGAGAAACGACGGGGCACCTTCGAGCTTCTCATCACGTCTCCCCTCTCGATATTCGAGATTGTGCTCGGTAAGTTCTTGGGATTGTCGGTGGTGATATTGATCATGCTCGGTATTACCTTCATCTTTCCTGGATTGCTGATTGCATACGGAAACCCGGAAGTTGCCCCGATTCTTTCGGGCTTTCTCGGGGTGGTGCTCTGCACCTTGGCGTTTGCAAGTATCGGAATGGCTGCATCGTCGTTTACCGAAAATCAGATCGTAGCCGGTATAAGCAGCATGGTCGCCTTGCTGTTGCTCTACGTGATTCAATCTCCGTCTGAGACGACAGGTGGAACGGTAGCAGAGGTTCTGAGGTACCTCTCCCCGGTAGCGCAGGTCACTGATCTGGTCAAAGGAGTGATTTCGTTGAAGTCGATCGTTTATTTCGTCAGCCTCACTGTATTCGGCTTGTTTCTCTCTCAGCGGGCTCTCGAAGCCCATCGCTGGCGTTAGTCGTAGAGGCGTATCTGTAGGCTTGTATAAGGAGAACTAAGAGTCATGGAAACCGCGTTGCGCTTTTCGGGATATTTCGGTGCGGTAGTACTTCTGTTCGGGATCGTCGGAGGATGGATCATGGGATCGTATCTCGAACATCCGCTCTTGATGCTGCACATCGTTCTGGGTGCGTTGTGTTTGCTCGCATGGGTAGTCACCTCCGGCTTGCACAGTATGTCTCGGGCAGGACAGGTCCTCTCCGGTCGCACCGCGCGTTTCGGTTACAACGTCATCTTGTACACGGCGGTGTTCGCAGGCCTAGTAGTCGTAGCGAATGTATTCGTTTCGATGAATGACAAGAGGTGGGACCTCACTGAGCAAGGCGTCTACAGCCTCTCCGACAAGTCAGTGAAGATCGTCCAGAGCCTCAAGGCGCCTCTGCGTATGGTGGCGATTGACGTGCCTAATGGAGCAGATCGGGAAAAGACAGAAGGCATATTGAAGCTCTACAAATACCACAACGACAAAAAGGTCTCCTTCGAGCTTCTTAATGCACAAGCTCGCCCGGTCGAACTCGACAGACTCGGAATGAAACCGGGTAATCTTTTGTATCTCGAGTACGGGGAGGGTACCTCGAAGTCTGTAAGTAGAATCAATGAGATCGACGAGCAGTCCGTTACCAATGCGATAGTGAAGTTGACTCGTGGAGCGGCAAAGAAGCTTTATTACGTACAGGGACATGGAGAGCCCGCGCTGGATTCTTCTGTAGAAGGAGGAATGAAGCAGTTCGCTGATGCTCTCGCGGACGAGCACTTGGAGATCGAAGGGCTGCTACTCGCACAGGCCGGGTCGGTCCCAGCCGACGCAGCCGCAGTTATCTTAGCGGACCCACAGCGTGCGCTCCAACAGACAGAACGCGATGCGCTCGTTCAGTATGCCGAGAAGGGTGGGCGACTAATCCTGCTCGGTAATGGCGAGAATCGGGATTCCGATGATGTGCGTTTGATCGCGCAGGCCTTTGGCATAGACGTTGGACATGACGTTGTACTCGACGAGCAGCTCAGGCTCTTTGCGGGGCCGCAGTTGGCTGTGCAGTTCGTTGCTCAATCATTCGGTGCTCATCCGGTGACTGCTGGATTGCGGCCGTCCGATCCACCAGTGTTTCTCTTCTCGTCTAGTGTCACCACCTCTCAAAAGAGCACAGACAAAGTAAGCTACAGCGAGCTCTTGAAATCGGGTCCGAACTCATGGGCTGAGAAGAATTTGAAGCTTATCTTTGATGAAGAAGCCCCGACGGCGTCACGAGATCCAGAAGATACGAAGGGGCCCGTATCTATCGCTGTTGCGTACGAGAAGAAGCTAGATGCCCAAGCAGCGGAGGGAGACGAAGGCAAAGCCGACAGTGCCGTACGTATCGTGGTGTTCGGAGATGCAAGCTGGCTTACAAACGGGAACCTGATGGCGATGGGCAACAGAGACCTCGCTCTCAACGTGATTAATTGGACGGCGGGAGAAGAGGGGAGTGTTGCAATTGGGCCCAAGAGCTTCAGGGCCTCGGTTGCTCCGATTCCTCAAGGTACATACAACAAGATTTTGGCTCTCAGCTTTCTCGGCCCAGAGCTGATATTACTCTTCGGCCTGTTCGTGTGGTGGAGAAGAAAAGCCGCGCTGGCTTAGCAGACAGCGGAAAAAAGGCTTCGTAGTAGAGGAGCCTTTTTCCACAGTCTGTTAGGTCGTCTCGTTCGAGCAGTGCAACGCTCGACAAAGTAATAGACGGGGCGGAGTACACGAGTAGGCTTCGAGCGTTTCATTAAAGAAGGAATGATGTCATGAACATGAGGAAAACCTTGGTGCTGGCGGTAATTCTGCTTGCAGCGTTTCTGTACATGAAGAAAGTCGCGATTCCTTCTCATGAACAGGCAGCGGTGAAAAATGTCGTTTTCACTACCCTCAAGCCGAACGAGCTCGAGCGTGTGCGTATAGAGCGTAGGCCGTCGGAGTCCCTAGCCCTGGAAACCTTTGAAGTTCGTTCCCGCGGATTGAAGCAGGTCGAGCGCGCCCCGGAGGCGACGGAGGGGGGACAAAAGCCGGGTGCTGAGAGCGAGCCTTTCGCCGGATTAGCGTGGGAGTTGGTGCAGGTGCCAGGGGCTACTCTGGACAAAGCAACGCTCGATACGATGGTGTCTTCCTTAAAGGGTCTCGATGTCGGAAACCCCTTGGAAGATAGCGAGCTCGACAAGGATTTCTCTGTATATGGACTTGATAAACCGGTTCTTGTTGTTTCGGTGTACCGTTCCGGGGCTGAACCGATCGAGATCGCCTTCGGTAAGAGGAACGAGTACTTCCTGAAGCGCTATGCCAAGGTCTCTGGCCGACCAGGCGTTTTTCTTGTTGATGATGGAGTCTTTGCTGCTCTCAACAAGGGCTCGACAGATGTAAGAAGTAAGACACCGCTTCAATTCGCCGATAGTGATGTGCGCGAGATGGAGCTTGCCTCGCCCGCAGGGACTATCAAGCTCAAGCAAGTTGCAGTGGGAGAGTGGAAGATCGTATCGCCATCAGAACTCGCCGCATCAACGGTTCTCGTCGCAGATCTGCTGCGCTCTGTCCGAGATTTGCGTGCCGTGGAGTTCATAGATACGCCTGCT
Source organism: Bdellovibrionota bacterium (assembly GCA_044337105.1). Lineage (GTDB taxonomy): Bacteria > Bdellovibrionota_C > UBA2361 > UBA2361 > OMII01 > OMII01. The sequence goes on from JBIIOE010000112.1 coordinate 11,383, forward strand.
GCCAAGCCCGAGGCCTACGGGTTGATCTCGCCTGCCGTGCGAATCTCCCTTGCATTCAAGGAAGGCAATACACCTGACCAGATGCAGATCTCGTTGTCGGAAGTGCACCCGAGCGGCGACAAGGACAAGGCACCTAAGGCCGCTTACTTCCAAACGTCTACCGTCAAGACCATCTTCAAAGCTGCGACTGATTCGTTGGAAAAGTTCTTCAAAAACGAGGGTGATCTTCGGGAAAGGCGCCTCTTCAAGCTCGCTGCAGATGACATTGAAAAAGTTCGAGCCACCGGAAAGAGTATTCCGGAGGTGGAGATAGTCGCTACCAATACCGATTGGAATGTAAACGGTAAGCGGAGTGATCCGAGCTTCGTTGAGCAGCTCTTGAATGATATCTCCTCTCTCGAAGCTGTGGAATATCCTTCTCAGGCCGCGGCGGACGCTTTTGCTGAGCCCTTTCTCGTCCTCTTCATCACGAAAAAAGGCGAGGCCAGGGAGACTGTGACGTTGACAGTCGGTAAGGAGGCGGTTGCCAAGTCGGGTGCGGCTCGCTGGGCTCGCGTGGGTGACAGCGGTGTGCCGGTGTTGATATCGGACGTGGAGGCGAAGCGGATTGTGCCGCATGAAGAGGCTCTAGTCGAGGCCGTGCCAACGGCACAACCTACCGCGGTTTCGACCCCGCACTAAAGATGTGAGGCACAACCACATCCTATCTAAGAGCGCGTAACAAAAATATCCTCGTCGCGAGGCCACGCGAAAGGTCGAGGGGCAAGGATGCAGGCTCAAAAGGCGCGGAGACGTGCCCTCTGTGGCACGTTGAGCACATTGTGCGAGTGGCAT
>JBIIOE010000113.1:0-12072 GCA_044337105.1 Bdellovibrionota bacterium
GTCTTCGGCTCAAAATGTGCTCAACGTGCCACAGAGGGCACGTCTCCGCGCCTTTTGAGCCTGCATCCTTGCCCCTCGACCTTTCGCGTGGCCTCGCGACGAGGATATTTTTGTTACGCGCTCTAAATAAAAAAGCCCTGAAGCTTTCGCTCCAGGGCCGCATGTTTCAATTCAAACGCAGAACATTTACGGCCCTGCGCCGTGGGAATTAATCCTCGGACGTGATGATCTGGAAGGTCATCGCCGCGAGAACTCCTGCAAAGAGATTAGCGGTGAGGAAGATCCAGATATTCGACCAGGCAGAGAGACCCATGAGCGTCACACCGACAGCGACCGCCGGATTGAATGCGCCGCCAGAGATGCTTCCTACCGAGAAAGCTCCCACCATTACGGTGCTGCCGATAGCGAGGCCGTAGAAGGAGTTGTTGGCAGTTCCCTTCGACGTGGCCACGTTTAGAACTACGTACACTAACGCGAACGTGAACAAGAACTCGGCAATAAGAGAACGGCTAACATCTAGTTGCGCTGCTGTGACAGAAGCCTGAGGAAACAGGTAGCCTACTACGTAGGCTGCTGCTACTGCTCCGAGGGTTTGTGCGATTACATAACCGAAAGCGTCGGAGATCGAGCATTTTCCGCGCAATGTTACGCCGAGAGTAACGGCAGGATTATAATGAGCGCCGGAGATGTGTCCTCCTGCAAAAATCATGGCCATCAGTGCGAAGCCGATAGCGAGGGGTGGGATAACTCCAGGGGCATTGCCGACAACGGTACAACCGATAGTCAGGACGAGAAAAAAAGTACCGATAAATTCAGTGAGAAGTTTGTTCATATAGTCTCCTAGTCATCTTTCAACGTTTGATCCTGACGACCGTGAGCCGTCGCTTTCCAACGCTCTTGACCGACGCGAGCAGGAGGCTCCGTAAAGTACGATCAATCGGATCAAACGATAGTAGGCCCGACTGCTAATGGGCCCACGCCGGTGGATTATCGCCATACAAAGGCATAACGGTCTACAGGGATTGTCGCATCCCCGCGTTCGGGAGGGTTGTGGAGAGCTTTGTTCGATCGGGCATGTGGGGGGGGGGGGCCGACCGCCCTCTTGTAAGCCGACCTGGTATCGCAGGTCAGGTTCATTCTCAAATACTGGTTTGATTTCGTAGCCGAGCGCATTCTCGGGAGGCTCTACAACGCAAGGGCTTTGCTTCGCTTACCCAGGGAAGCGCGGCAAAACCTACCCCATAGTCTCACTTTTGAAATAACCACGTGAACGTGCTCGTCCTCGTAAACGTGAACGTACCCGAAAAACTTGAGGTTTTTGTTTCGGGTACGTTTACGTTCACGTTCACGAGCACGTTCACGTGCGAGGAAACATAGGTTTTGCCTCGCTTCCCTAGGAAGGGGGGGTTGCGGTACTCGAAGGATAAGCTACCTTGTGGCTTTGCCGAAGCAAGCGAGGCAAAGCCTAAACTCTGCCGCATAGCCTGTAGTAATGATAGTAACTAAAATCTCGAAGTGCACTCTAATCATTACTCTTCTTGCGTGGAGTCTGCGTGTCGATGCCCAGCCATCGATCGGGACACCGAACGAACAGCAGAGGTTTGCCAACGAGCGAATTAACGAAGCGGTCAATACAACGACGCTTTTTGCCTCGCAGGATGTCCTCGCAACGGGCCAGTTTGCCAAACAACGCATCGACCAACCCGACACTCACTACGCAATGTTTCGGGCGCCTCTCGAGAAACGATTCTCCGATCCGGGCGATCGATGGCAGCCGTACATATACGGAAGCGGGGCTCTCTTGCGTGTCTCCTCAGGCGCTACCAAGCCTGTCGGTGCGGAGGGGGAGGATGATTTCTCCCTATCGAAGCTCTTCTCGCTTGCTACCGGCGGAGGAGTGTTTCTGCGCGTCAGTGACGACCTGAGGTTGGCCGCATCGGTAGCCGTAGCGTATTCCTATCTCAACAATCGATACGACTTCAATAACACGTTCAGCCGAGAAGTCCTGTCGCCAGAAGACGGCTTTTTCTACAATTGGAATCTGCATGTCCTTACCTATTCACCAACGCTTCGGGCTCTCTACGAAAGCCGATGGGGAGAGTCGCTGCTCAACGCCACATTGGCGTACAGTCAGCTTTTCAACGATTCCATACATTCCTCTAGTCCGGCGATTACCATTGATTCGGCTAGTGGGGTTATGTGGATGCGGACCTCAGTAACGCAGCCGCTGGGTATAGAGGCGTTCAGTGCGCCGGTCGCATTACGGCCGTTTTTCCAGTGGAGCAACATCAGCGGAAAGGCAGCGGATGGTTTGGATCTCGTAAACCTCTTTGAGATGGGCGCGGACGTCGTGCTCAACCTGGAACAGAAGTTTCTGGTTTTCTCCCAGATGTATTGGGGTGGAAGCTACGTAACCGGGGATAGCTTCGAGGGATATCACATCGGATTCGGGGGGAAATTCTAAACCCAGAGCGAGTGATTTCTCGACAGGAACACGCGGCGGCTCTTCACCGCCGCGTCATAGGGCTACTCTAACCGATCTCTCTAATGCTGGCGGCCATTAGCTCAGTAGTCTTGACCACTACCGTATCACCTACTTTGAGGAATCGCATATTCTGCGGGTACTTGGCCTTGACGGTCATGGTGCCGCCTTCGCCTCGAACTGTTACTTCCTGGCGCGTCTTGTCGATTGCTTCGATGGTGACAACGCCGATCTGCTGTCCTGCGACTATGGCACCTGGTTTGGCGCCGAGAGGAGCGCGTCCTGCAAGGCCGACACCGAGACCGGACATCTCTATCTCCTCTTCGGTTGGCTGGCGGACTTCGAACTCGATTGACTGAAAATACTCGAGCTCGACTGTATCACCCTTGTCAACCTGGGCGAGGTTCTGCACTTCGTCACCTACCTGAAGCGGAACGACCCGTCCGTCGGGCATCCGGAGCGTGAGTGAGCGTTTCTTGACATCGACGTTCTCGACGTTCGCCGTGACCTTTCTGAGAGCGGATTCCTCCCCTGCCAATCCTCCGTTGGGCAAGACGGAGCGGCTTGACTGTTCGGTAACAGCTACACCCTCGGGCGTGGTCTCTTGTTTGATGTGATCACCAGTAACAGGTTTCGTAGAACACCCGAACGCCAGTATCGCGACAGTCATGAATGGCACTACTCGATTCATCGTTATTCTCCAGAAATGGGGTTGAACACTCTGAGCGAGTGTATTGCACAGGACCTCGGAGGTATTCAACATGAAAAGACGCTGGAGTTCAGCCGCTTTCGAGTGCGCTCGGACCGGTATGATAGAAATCGTGCTGTGGCGCGAATCTTCGGTGTGTTCGTGGCTCGCTATCACGATTATATAGTCGAGATGTCGAGCTAACAGGGGTTGTTTCTTTAAGCCGTCTGGAAGGTTCTGTCATGGTAACCCTATTGCTCTTCCAGCGCTGGTCAAGATAATCATAAACAGCGCAACTTCCCAGACTAATTCATAGCGGACGCATCTGTGAGTGATTCCGGAATTCATGTAGTGCCCCGCCAGGCCTTGACGAACGCCCCGCTGAGCGAAGGAGACCAAGGGGCTGTTGCAGCTCCCTCTGTCCACATCAAGCATATTCACATCGAAGACTCCGCCGACTACAGAACCCTCTCTCTCGAATTCAGCCTTTTTAATCTCGAAGTCTCGGAGTGTGATGTGCATGTCGGTTTTGCAGGAGCTCAGAGCTTTCCGGTAGCTTCGTGCCAAATCGTACCGTCATCACAGCGAGAGTCGCACTCTGTTGAAATTCCCCGGTTTCGTTGTGATGGACGTGTTTCTTTTCCCTTCGATCCGTGGTCCTTTCCTTCGCGTCTGATATTTCATGTCAAAAGCGCAGGAAGCTTCTCGTATGTGCTGAGGACCACCGTGGATATCGCCGAATGTATCCTTAAGGATATCGAGGATAGCAGATTGGTAGACGCGCTTGGGGTGAGCTTTAACGAGCATGCGAAGGCTCATGAGGCAATTCTCAGGCATCTGAGGTTCCTGCGCGGGCGCCCGACAGGGAAGAGGGTTCGTCACGAATCCCGTCAGCGCGCATGCTCCTCGCAGATCGAGCGTTATGTGCCCACATACGTGCCCCATGATAGCTGCGAGCGACGGAGGGTGTGCCTCGTCACCAAGGATATCTTGGGACCGATTAGGGATGGAGAGGTGGCTACGTGGTGTGTGGCGCTGGCGGAAGTCCTTCGAAGCGCTGGATGCGATGTGACGATCCTCTATGCCCAGGAATACTTTGAACAGGGGAACAGAGATCTGTGGGTACATCATTACAAAGCACAGGGAATTCAGCTTGAATTCCTACCCGAGTCCCGAATCGACACTATGGGTTGGCCGGCGGTTGTGCAGTCTTTTCGGATATACGAGTGGCTAAAGGAACAAAGCTTCGATGTTGTTCACTTCCATGAGATTAACGGGTGCGGCTACTACTCCCTGCTGGCGAAGCGGAGCGGGCTCTCGTTCATGAATACGACCCTGTGTGTCGGACTTCACGGACCAGCTCGTTGGCATCGGTATTTCAATAAGCAGTTTGTATGTTGGCAAGAAGAGCTGGCGAGTTATTGGATGGAGAAGGAGTGTCTGCGCTTGGCGGATGTTGCCTTCAGCTCATCTCAATACCTTTTTTCGTGGGCGCTAGAGGAGGGATGGGAGCTGCCAGAACGATGCTGGATTTTACCGCATCCGTTACTTGAAGGAAGACGGAGCGGCTCGAACGCAGAGGCTCCTTCTGCTCTAAAGATGTCAGCACGGCGACACTCTTCACCGAATGAGTTCGTTTTCTTCGGACGATTAGAGAGTTGCAACGGTCTTGAACTGTTTTGCGATGCACTCGATATGCTCGATGAGGGTGCTGTGCAGGGCCTTCGGATAGCCTTCATTGGAAAACCTGGGATAGCGCGTCGTATCGGAGCACTCGAGTATCTGGAGCTTAGAGGTCGTAACTGGCGTTTTTCTGTCTCCATTATGTCCGATTTCTCTCGAGATGAGGCAGTAACGTACTTGTCGTCCGGGGGCAAGGTGGTGGTGATTCCTTCTCTCGCCGCTAGTAGTTCATATGCCTTGTATGAATGCTTGCAGGCACAGATCCCAGTGCTCTGTGCGGACGGTACGGGATTGCGGGAACTCATCCAGGAAGAGGACAGAGAGGCGGTGATGTTCCAACCCGGACCTCGGGCTCTGGCTGAAAAGCTCGAAGACACACTGGTGAAGGGAGGATTTGTCCCACGCCCGACTTGCGACTTTTCGACGGTGAATCAGATGTGGCTGCAGTTTCATGTGCAGCATCTTTTTCCAGCTAAGAGACGCCCCCTAACGAGACCAAGTGGCGACTCACTGGTATCTATCTGCGTAGTCCACCACAACCGTCCCGAGTTACTCGAGCAGGCTTTGGATTCGGTATATACTCAGACGTATCGACACATGGAAGTGATCGTCGTTGACGATGGAAGCACCGAGCCCGGGTTGCAGGCACACTTCGAGCGGATGAAGGGAAGATTTACGGGCCTTTCACTCGAGTTCGTCAAAGGAGACAATCGCTTTCCGGGAGCGAGTCGAAATATAGCGGCAGGACTTGCACGGGGAGAATATGTACTATTCCTCGATGACGATAATCTCATGAAAGAGTCGGCAGTCGATACACTAGTACGCGCCGCGCAATCGAGCGGCGCAGAAATCGTATCCCCGTTGTACGACATGTTTTCGGGATCCGAAGACCCGCGTGAGAATGAGGGTTCCTGCACACGGTGGCTTCTTGCAGGGCCAGGGCTTGCAATCGGAATTACTATAAATAGCTTCGGAGATTCATTCAGCCTTTACCATAGGGCTGCCTTCCTACGGCTCGGAGGGTTTTCCGAGGATCGAGCGAACGATACGGAAGATTGGGAGTTGCTCGTGCGAGCCAATATGGCTGGTTTTCGGCACATCACTGTTCCAGAGGCTCTGCTGTGGTATCGCCGCGCGTCTGGAAAATTTAGGCGCATGCACCTCTCGTATACCTCCTCGATGCGTCGGCTGAGACCCTATGGCGCGGAGGTGTCAGATCGTCTTTTCGATGTGATTTTGGCAACCTGTGGGATGGAGCAGAATTTCGCTCGGGTGATCCGTGAGCTGCGCAAGTCCGCCGAGGGTAGTAATGAATCGTGGCTTCAAGCTGAATTTCACGATAGTCAATCGAATCTCTTTTCCACCAATCGACCCGGAGGGTTCGATGATATTGCCAGCAACGAAGAGGTCTGCACTCTCAAGAGCGACAAAAGTCTCGAAATCACCGCCACAGGGGAGGATCCGCAACTTCTGCTGCCACAGTTTGAGAGCGGATTCGCCGAACGTCTTTGCATGAGGATTCGGATCACGGCACCCACAAGCACGTTCATCCAGGCATTTTACACCGTCCCTGGACGAAGCGACTATTGCGAGGAGTTGAGTGTCAAAGCACGCATTCGACAAGGATTCTCGGAGGTGTACCTCCTGATTCCGCACGCTCTGGTCGAAGGACGAATTCGGCTCGACCCGGGAGGGCAGTCGGGCGATTACATCATCCATTCTATTGATATTCGGGGGTGCTCGGAGTGACGGCAGGGATTAGGGCTCGTCACAATCCTGTGTTAGCACCTCAGCTCGAAGGCGAAGTACGTGCTGTTCGAGTTCTGTCGCATACCAGCAAAGGATGCACTGTACGTGTCTTTGGATGGCTGCGTCACGCTGAGTTACGAATTACGGCGACACGGCTAAGCGTTGATCATCAGAGCGCCGTAGAGCTGACTTTGAATCCACTGATAGAGGGTGGTTGTGTTCTGTTTGAGGAGATTCCTTTTCCCGAGGGCTCGGTGGAAGAGCTACCGGTTCTTGTTATCGATCTGAACAATGGGCGCTCTATTGCGATCGAACTTGCTTGGATCGACAGAGTCGCCACTCTTGATGGTTACTTCCGTTACGAAGTATCTGTGCCGGGGCAGCGTTTCCCCGCCTGGGCGACCGGAAGCTCTTCCGAGGACAATTGCTCGAAGAGGATCTGCATCGTCACTGGCGACTTCGTAGGACCTATCCAAAACGGTGGCATGGGGACGTGCTATACCAATATGGCGCAGCTGCTAGCAGGCCATGGACACGACGTCACGGTACTGTACGATCTGGGAGAGTACAGTGAGCAGGAAGGTATCGAGTTCTGGATCGACTACTATGCAAAACAGGGAATAACGTTTATCCCCATGCCACGATATGCGGGTCGTACTACTGCCACATGGCTGCGCGAGCGATCCTATGCGATCTATCAATGGCTCGTGGATCGAGATTTCGAGTGGATCCATTTTCACGAGATGGTAGGAGGGGGGTTCTACACGACCCTTGCGGCCAAGTTAGGTATAGCGTTCCGAGAGACCTCAATTTGTGTCGGATTGCACAGTCCGACGAGATGGCATCTTCACTACAACCACACCTTTCCAGCATCAGTTGATCAGCTCGAAGTAGATCACATGGAGCGAGTAACAGTTGAGTGTGCAGATATTCTCTTTAGCCCCTCACAATATCTTCTGGGCTGGTGCTGGAAAGATGGATGGGCTTTGTCAGAAACCAGAGTAGTGATCCCATATCCGCTTGTTATTGAGGAGTCCTCACAAGTTCAGGGGGGACGCCAAACAATAGATGAGATAGTATTTTTCGGACGACTCGAAAGTCGCAAGGGATTACGACTCTTTTGTGACGCTGTCGATACGCTTGTTGCTCGCGGAATCACACCGCAAGCGATTTCGTTCTTGGGCAAGGAGGCGAGCGAGGAAGGACTTGCTTCCGGAACGTACATCGAAAAGAGGTCTCGACGGTGGGGGACAGAGACGAAGATCCTTTCCTCTTTCGGGAGAAACGAGGCCGTAGAGTATCTGAGTACACCAGGGAGATTAGCTGTCTTTGCATCGTTGGCGGACAACTCACCGTACACAATCTACGAGTGTCTTGGTTTCGGAATTCCATTTGTGGCCAGTAACGTGGGAGGAATCCCGGAGCTCATCGCAGAAGATGCTCGCGAGCATGTGCTCTTTGATCTTCAAGAAGACGCATTGGCAGATAAGCTTGAGCAGGCGCTGACACGTGGCATCGAGCCGGCGAGAGCTGCAAGCTCGGTCGAACAGCTAAATCGACGATGGCTGGAGTTTCACCAATGTCCTCCCGTTTCCGCCAGAGCGCAGCGCCGACAAGCGAGGTGTGATGGTAGCTTACTCGCCGTACTATTTATACCGGAAGGCAACAAGGCTAGGTATGAGGATGAGCTTGCACGGATGCAAGAGTACCTGAGCGCACTACCCGAACCTGTCGAGATGCTTGTTCCACGTCTGAATTCGAGTACAGGGACGTACGACACAGATGAAATTCGCCGCGTCTTGGGGACGTGCTCTTCCCGCTACGTTCTGCCGTGCTCTCGTGCGTTCTGGTTGGATCCCTTTGGTGTGGAGCAGCTCCTCCGCGCTGCTGAGGTAGCAGATGCCGATCTGCTGTGTCCGGTGCTGCATGTGTGCGATCCGGAAGATACCGATAAATCGGCTCAAAGTACTGAATTGCCGCTCGGAGGTGCCCTTCTCATCAACATCTACCGAGAGCACACGGGAGGGTCACTCGTTGCAATTCGACGCGAGATTCTCTGCTCGGAAGAAGGACTGGCGATTCAGGATCTCAGAGATACTTCTCGACTCCTCTCAAAAGCGATGGAGAGCTCGTTACTCATCCTACCTGTACCCGAGGTGCTGGGGATGCTACCGCCGGATCCAGAGCATGACTACTCACGAGATGAGTTCGAGTCGGCGATAGAAAGGCTCGATTCGGTGCATGTTCGAGCGCTATCCTTGTGGCAACGGGAATTTCTGCACTACAGCGTCGGACTTTTTAATCGTGCGCGCTCGCATCACCTACTGGAACCTGCACCAAGCAGCATCGACAATCGATTGTCGGAACTCTTCGTCGCATCTGAGCAGATGGTCTTGAGAGCAGATAGCTCTTCGGGGTTCGATCGCTTAGAGCCATTTCGTGAGGTGTCGGATATCTCGAATGTAGGTTCTCTGTCGTTCACCTGTGGCGTGAAGCCGGCGCAATGGCTCGTGAGAGATTCGATGCTATCTGGCTCGGCGTTCTTTGTGGCCAAGCTGACAGTAGTCGCACAGTATCCGATCTCTATAGCGATGCAGTTTATGTCCACTTCTCAAGTAGCTTTTTCCAGTGAAGGTGAAGGTAGGGCGGCTTTACCGGCAGGGCTCCACACGTGTTATGTCGGGCTGTCGACAAAGAAGAGTCAGGGGTTTGTGAACCTGAGTTTCATGATGCAAGCTGGGCACGTTGAGGTGATCGAGTTCGAGCTCCGGCGAGCTTCTATACCTGGCTTCGGCAGTGGACGGACGTAGGAAGGCGCAGCGCGCCGTCGCGCCACCCGCGTTTCATCTCGGAAGGCTACTCAGTTCGCGATCGTCTTCGAGGGGCGAACGGGCAGTACCTATCTCTCCGAATGGCTCGATTCGCTACCGCGCTCAAAGTGTGCGCCGGAATCTCTTCAGCACATGCCGAGTGAAGGTCAGTTGTCTTGGGTAAGGCGGCTTTTTCTGGGGGTACAGCCGGGAATGGAGGCGGTTGGCTTCAAGACCAAGCTGCGTGATGTGAAGGACATCGAAGGGTTTCGTCGAGCCTTGTCAGAGTTCGGCAGTCGAGTCATCTATATGACCCGTCGTAATTTGATAAAAGCAGTGGTTTCGACCATTAACGCAGAGAGGCGCTTTGCGACTGAGAGGGAATGGAACCGATTGCCTGGTATGGCTGCCCTTGATCCGATCGCGATATCTTTCGAGAAGTTAGACGGCTACCTCAATTACCGACTTCAGAGAGATGCAGCTTTGAGTGAATTCATAGGGACGCTCGACTGTCCGGTCTTGAAGGTAGACTACGAGGAGTTGCTGATAGATGAGAGCGGATTGTGTGAAAAGATCTGCGGTTTTCTCGGGATCTCTGCGGGAAGCGGAAGAAGCCGTTGGCTCAAGGAGACCGACGACGACTTGAGGAAAGTGCTTTTAAATTACGAGGAGCTGAGGGAGCGCTACAAGGGAACTGTGTACGAAGACATGTTTTGATCTCGAGAGAGCCATCGCATGTCTTCGTGCCATATGCTGTAGCCTGTCAAAGCTCGATCACTTCTTCCCAGCCAGCATATTTCCGAGATTAGCAAATGGATTGTTCCCCAGGGTCTCCGGTGGCCTACTGCGTTCGCCTCCCGATTGTCGACCATTCCGAGGACCGCCCTGTGGACGGGATCCGCCAGTTGAGGGTTGGTTTGCGCGCGCTACGCTACTCGCACGGATCGCTTGCTCATCGACCTGCTTCTTCATGGTCAGAGCGATCTGTCGCTTCTCGAGATTCACTTCGAGAACTCGAACCTGAACCTTGTCGCCTGGGTTTACGACAGCGCGCGGATCCTTCACGAAGGTGTCGCTCAATTGGGAGATGTGCACGAGGCCATCCTGATGTACACCGATATCGACGAAAGCTCCGAAGTTCGTCACGTTCGTGACGACGCCGGTACACAGCATTCCTGGCTTGAGGTCCGAGAGCTCGTGAATATCATCTCGATACTTGACGTATTCGAACCCTGAGCGCGGATCGCGACCGGGTTTCTCAAGCTCCTGAATGATATCGTTGAAGGTGAAATCTCCGAGCTGTTGCTTGAGGCTAGAGTTACTCTTCAGCGCGGCTACCCCGGCTCCGAGGAGCTTGTCGAGGCTTCCGCCGTTGTCGGCTGCGAAGGATTCGAGATCTTTGTAGCGCTCGGGATGAACACCGGTGTTGTCGAGCGGATGTGATCCGTTCGGAATACGGAGGAAGCCAGCCGCCTGCTCGAATGCTCTTTCGCCGAAGCGCGCTACCTTGAGTAGATCTGCTCGTGATGTGAAGAGTCCTGCTGAGGCACGGTGCTCGACGATGGCGCGGGCGAGGGATGGTCCTATACCGGATACGTACGCCAAGAGGTGTCGTGACGCCGTATTCACGTTAACGCCGACGGTGTTCACGCACGACTCCACAACCCTCTCGAGCGCGCTCTTGAGCGAGGATTGCGACACGTCGTGCTGGTACTGACCTACGCCGATGCTCTTCGGATCGACCTTTACTAATTCGGCAAGAGGATCTTGGAGTCGTCGGGCGATCGAGATCGCTCCACGCACCGTCACATCGAGTTCAGGGAACTCCTCTCGCGCAACTTCGCTGGCGCTGTAGATGCTTGCTCCGGATTCACTCACCATCACGACTGGGATCTGAAGGTTGAGCTTCGAGACGGTGTCGCGCAAGAACTTCTCGGTTTCACGCGCAGCGGTGCCGTTTCCGACCGCGATCGCCTCGACCTTGCCGTTTTCCAGGACGGTTCGTAGTTGGTTGAACGACTGCGCGTGCTGTTCCGGAGTTAGGAGGTGAATGACGCCGCTAGCTATGAATTCACCGGCCGAGTTTATCAACGCAAGTTTACACCCTGTTCGCAGTCCTGGGTCGACCCCGAGGATGCACTTGCTCCCTAGAGGTGCAGCGAGAAGTACCTTGCGAACATTTTCGCTGAATACCTCGATCGCCGCCGTGTCGGCTATCTCACGAAGTGTCGAATGGATCTCGTTTTCTATTGAGAGTAGGGCGTACACCTTGAGTGCCAGGCGGGCCGCGAGTAAGAGTTGCTTCTCTCCTGGAGTTCCCTTCACGGGGCAGGCGTGCGCCTGATACATGCTGAGCAGGTTCGCCATAAGGGTTTCGTTCTGAGGTGCGCCGCCGATAGAAAGCATGAGCTCCTCTTCGGCTTGTCCTCGGCGCAGAGCCAGATATCGGTGGCTGCTTTCGCGCTTCATCAGAGCAGCTATCGGCTCGCTGTACTCAAAGTACCGGTCAAACTTACTCGGGTTCTTCGCTTTCTCTCCCTTCGACGATGCAAGGTGTCCATGGTCGAAGAGCTGTGTTCGTACCGCCTGGCGCAGCTCAGGGATCTCCGAAAGGCGTTCCGTCAGGATAGCCTCTGCTCCCTGAAGGGCAGCAGCCATGT
>JBIIOE010000193.1:0-3697 GCA_044337105.1 Bdellovibrionota bacterium
GCCGAGAATATTCCGAACCAACAGTTGCGTCTGATAACCCCTAGAAGTGCCAAACTGCGCCAAAAAGCCTTATTCAAGATAGACAGCTTCTAGCTCCGTCTCGATGGAAATGGAAGAGGTGTTTAGAAGTCGTCAGGCGATGGCTCAAAGGAGTCGTAGGAAGGCAGTTCATCGATAGCCTCGATAGTGTCGATGAACGTTGGGATTGGAGGAGGCGCTCTGAAGTCAGCGATCCCCTGACGTGAAGCCCTTGAGCAGCTCCGCGCGCTCGCGCACGGGATCGGCATCAAGGTACATCTCGTATCGAGGGACTCGGTAGAGTCGTGCATTGAGGTCGATACGCCAGAGGATCTGGAGCAAGCGATTCGGTACGCGGCGCTTAAAAACGTATAACACGCCTCGGTGCGCACCTCTGCGCGCAAAAATCGCCGTATTTGAGGTAGTTAATTCTACGTTGCGGTGAGCCTCCGAGAGGTGAAAGGGCAATTCCCCCACATTATTTTGGCTCCCCGAGCCGTACAACTGGTATCCTAGAGAAGCATGGATATGCGAGATACCTCTAAAGCGATCACACCCCGCGCCGACGCTATCCGAGCACCTTCTGAACTTGATCGATTCCAGCAAGAGCTTACGGTCTCAATGAGCCTGCTTGCGCGCTTCGGGGACCCGGTTCAAGCCGTCCTAACGGTGCAGCACAATCCCGGGTTAGCGACCGATGGATTTACCGTAGTTCCCATGAAGGTTCAGCACCACACTCGCGGTTACTTTAAGACTGAATACGACACGGATGCGATTAGAGCCGCCACGAGTGACTTTGTAAGTAGCAGCGTCTGGGAGGCGATTCGAAACGTCTACCAACACGGGCACAAATTTCACAACTTACGAGACACTACACCGATACCTCAAGAGGTACACGGCGTGGTCGCGTTAAAAGAGCTCTCTGTAGTCGGTCCAGACAACAAACCGATAAAAGCTTTGCTCGCCGCGGTGATGGACGCTGGCCCCGGCATAGAGGATCCGGCCCACTTGATGATCAACGGAATCGGAAACATTGCGCACGGGGGACAGGGCTGTGGCATGGGCGTCGAACTCAAACACTCTCTGGTGTACGTTATTCGGTCCGCAAAGGAGGGATGGTTTGTCTTCGATGGGTTTACCTACTCAAAAATCCCCTACAATAAGGTCGATCCGTGGTCCCAAGAGGCGAACACGGCTCGAGTGGAACCGGTTGGCACGATCGATCTCCGCTCGCCGGGCATAGGGTGTCAGAAGATATTCCTTTGCCCCTTGGAAACCGCGACAGAGGCGGAGAGAAAATGGCTCACGGATCAGATGCTCGCGGCGCTCATGAAGCCGGGGGCTTAACAGCACGATGCGACTACAAGAGACGATGTCGCAATCTGTCGGTTTGGGATTCCTTATGTGCACCGACAGATTCTACCGTGTACAACTGGAGGCAGGCACAAGGAAGCCCGAGTACGTACCGTGGGCTCCGCTGATTTAGCGTGTCGTTATAAGCACCTATCAAAACTCGCGCCAAAGGCGTGAAATAGAGTTGAAAATTCGCGCCTTCGGCGTTATTGTTCGTAACATATGGATAAATACAATAGAATCATAGGGTTAAATAACTTTAAGTCTGGCTCTGCTTTTCTTCTTGGCCCGCGCCTGGTTGGTAAGTCGACTGCATTGCGCTCGTTCTACCCAGGTTCTCGGATTATTAACCTTCTAAAGACCGAAGAGTACCTAAGTCTTTTAAATGACCCCACCAAGCTTCGTAGTCTCGCCGTTGCGGAAGGACTGACAATTATTGATGAGATTCAGCGGATCCCCGAGCTCCTTAACGAAGTGCACTACCTAATAGAGGAACGCGGGGCGCGCTTTCTTATGACCGGCTCAAGTGCGCGCAAGTTGCGACGAGGCGGAGTAAATTTACTCGGGGGGCGAGCTAGGACGTTTCGTCTGTATCCTTTGAGCTTAATCGAATTGGGCGTCGATTTTAATTTAGAGAAAGCTCTTCAAATTGGAATGCTTCCGGCAGCTTGGACATCGGATGACCCTTCAATTTTGCTGAGCGCCTATACTACTGACTACCTCGAGCAAGAGATTATCGCTGAAGCCGCAGTGAGAAACGTGGCTGCGTTTAGGCGCTTTCTATCTCTTGCCGCGCTGGTGTCAGGTAAGCAGATTAACTACACGAAACTGGCTTCAGATGCGCAGATAAAACCTACTACTTTACGCGAACACGTTGAGATTCTCATTGACTCATTGGTCGCATCGCGAATCTCTCCGTGGCAGAAGGGGAGTGCTCGCAAAGTAGTAGCCAGTGAAAAATTATACCTCTTCGACATCGGAGTTACTCGTGTTTTGCAAGAACGCAGATCGTATGCGCATAGTACCCCGGAGTACGGAGAAGCATTTGAGTCTCTCTTGTATCATGAGCTTTGTTGTTACAGCGAATATTGCTCAAAAGAGCGGATATCATATTGGCGCACTACTACTAACATAGAGGTCGATTTTATCTTAGGAGATAGACTTGCTATTGAAGCCAAGGCTTCGCGTAATGTCTCTGATAGTGACCTTAAAGGCTTGCGAGCGATTCACTCAGAAGCCTCATTTAAGGCCCGCATTCTTGTATGCCAAGAGCCCCATGAGCGACGAAGTGATGATGGAATTTTCATTTTACCATTTGAAAGCTTCGTGCGGAAATTATGGGATGGGGCATGGGGTTAGGCTAAAATTCCTGTTACGGGCAGACCTGAAAGCAATCGCGGAAAGCCCCGTCTGTCAAAAGAGGGAACCTGTCCAGCTCGGGTCAGTCGTGTCCGTCCTCTAGTCGACAGGTTTCTTCTTCCAATTCATCGGCAGCAGACCAACAGGGGTATCGTCCGACCGGACGTTAACTCTGACGAGTACATCAGAGAGCCACTCCCAAGGATTAACCTTATTGAGACGACAGGTTCCAAGGAGTGAGTAGAGCACAGCGGCGCGATGAGCTCCTTCGTGGGAACCAGCGAAGTAGTAATTCTTGCGACCGATAGCGATGTACTTCATCTGCCGCTCGATGGAGTTGTAGTCGAGCTCATAGACGCCGCTCTCCATGATGCGCAGAACCTCTGCCTCTTGTTTGATGGCATACGAGAGCGCTTTAGCGAAGGGACTCTTTGGGAGGGTCTTGAGCATACACGCCTTCAAGAACACAAATAGCTCCTCAAGAAGAGGTCGCGTACGAGCTTGGCGTACGGCGAAACGGAATTCCGAGGTCTTTGCGCTCGCTTCTCCGCGATATACGTCAGAGATGATTTTTAAGATCCGAGCGCATTCGGACCCAGCCGAAGCCTGAGTTTCAATGAATCCCCTGCGAATATGCGCCAGGCACGCGAGTCGCTGACACCCTTCGGGCACAAATACTTTATTGTAGCCAGCATAGGCATCCGTCTGCACAACCCCTTGGTAGCCAGCCAGTAATTCCTTGGGCACATCCCCTGCGCGCCCCTCGGCATAGTGATACAGGATCGACTTCGGGGGTCCGTGGATTCCCCACAGGTATCCTGTATGGCACACATTCGGCTGTGCACCATCTTGAACTTTGAGCGTAGTTTCATCAGCCTGGATATAGGGATGCTCCAGAATCTCTCTCTTCAACGCCAGATACAGCGGCATCAAAAGCTCTACGATCCCCTCTATCCAGTCGCACATC
>JBIIOE010000114.1:0-11911 GCA_044337105.1 Bdellovibrionota bacterium
GAGAATTTCCGTGCGGTGCGGAGTTTTGGGTTCAAGGGTTTAAAGAACAAACGTCTGTGGTCGCAGCAGAAGGGGCATGCGGAGTGTATAGATGCTTTTCTGCAGGCGGTGCGTGGGGAGGATGTTGCGATCCCTTCGTGGGATGAGGTTAGGAACGTTACGCGGGCTACTGTGTTGGCTCGGGAGACTATTCGGAGTGGTGTGGCTTTTCGGGTTTAGGGTTTAGGGTTCCGGCTTTAGGGGACCGGCACGGTCGCGATCCATGGGGGAGGGATTCCGTAATAGCTGATGTCGAGGCTGCATGCTGACGTGGAGCTAAGGTGTTAGATCGGGGGGATTTTCACACTCTAAAGACATCTTGCGACCGTACCGATATATCGGTACACTGAGAGAATGAAGTCCTCTGATGTCCTCGTTTATAAGGGAGAAGCTTTTTCGATCGAGTGGTACTTTGATGAGAGGGGCGAGTGCCCGGCTCGTGAGTATTATGAAAGCCTTTCGGTTGAGCGTCGAGTTAAGTTTCTCAAATTGATTCGCATCATGGGCGATATCGGGAAGATATTCGACATAACGAAGTTCAGGAACGAGGGGGAACAGATTTTTGCTTTTAAGCCACAGCCGGATCGTTACCTGTGTTTCTTTGTAACAGGGAAAAAGATCATCATTACTAATAGCTTTGAGAAAAAGAGCCAGAAGCTTCCTCCCCGAGAAAAGTCGAGAGCGTTAAAGGCAAAAGCAGATTTTGAGCTACGGATTAAGAGAGGCACCTACTATGAAAAAGCGCGCTAGTTCTAAATCCACCTTTGAGAAAGAGATGGAGAATCCAAAGTTTCGAAAGCTCTTCGATAAAGAGTATAGCGAACTGGTTCTTTCTGAACTCATTCTCGCCATGATGGAAGAGGACAACGTTTCTGTGAGGAAGCTCGCAAAGCAGATAGGGGTTGCCCCTTCGGTCATTCAAAGTGTTCGCTCTGGTAAACACAAAAACATGACCCTTAAAACCTTCATAAAGATGATCGCAGCTCTGGGAGGAGAGGTCGCGGTAAAGAGAGGCGGAACTTATGTGCCGCTTAAGTTAGCTGCCTAACCAAATTCAATTGGTCGCCAGCCAGTTGCGCTAATGGTAGTCGCAAAGTTCCTAAGGAGCGCTTCGAGGTATATTCCGATGGGCGCACTGCCGTGATTGAGAATTTCCGTGCGGTGCGGAGTTTTGGGTTCAAGGGTTTAAAGAACAAACGTCTGTGGTCGCAGCAGAAGGGGCATGCGGAGTGTATAGATGCTTTTCTGCAGGCGGTGCGTGGGGAGGATGTTGTAGTTCCGTCGTGGGATGAGGTTAGGAATGTAACGCGGGCTACTGTGTTGGCTCGGGAGACTATTCGGAGTGGTGTGGCTTTTCGGGTTTAGGAAGGTGTCCGGGACGGTTGCGGCCCGTGGGGAGGGGCATCCGTAATAGCTGATGTCGAGGGTGCCGAGACGGACGGCGGGGACGCCGTCCCTCCTATGCACAACGAACACATCTAGGAGAGAGCCGCCTCTGGTGATCGGTGTTACCGACGCACCTCGCAAATCTTCGTCTACTAGCGTGGCCGTTGATGTTCTACTTCTTTGCCGGAAAGCGCTACTGCGAGCAATGCCAGGACTGTAACGTATAGGTACGAGATCGCCGGTAATCGTAGTGGAAAATCGAACGCTGCGCAGACCGTGCCTGCGAGGAGCGCTGCACTTAAACCTGCCAGGAGGCGTCGGCGCGCGTGGTCACTCTCTCGTCTGATGCTGGGGATCGCGCGTGCGATTACTCCCGCGAGTGCCAGCAGAGGAAGCATTCCAAGAACTCCGAGCTCTACCGCTGTCTGAAGGATATCTGAGTGCGCGTAGTCGATCGAAACACCGGCAAGGGTGGAGTCTGCCGCTGTTGTGTGGAGCGCCTGCCACTGCCCCACTCCGATGCCAAATAGGGGCGCGTCTTTCAAAAGTGCTATGGAGTCTTTGTACATCGTCCATCGAGGATCCTGCGGTAGGGTCTTTGACATACCGGAAAGTCTCGTCTCAATGAGATCGCCTCCCCCTCCCTGCAACAGGAGCACAACAAATATGAGCGGAACTGCTCCAACGAGGATCGAGGGAATGTATCCCAACACTCTGCGCACGAGCTTGCTCGACACCTGCTTTACGGTGCGAGCGGTCGAGGTTCTCTTGGTGCGACGCTGTATACCAACCTCAACCTCACGTGATTTGGTGCGTCTGGTCACTGCAAGCAGGATATAGGTCACAAAGCCCACACTCATAGCGAACCACGCTGTTCGAGAAAGTGTGCCGAGAATCGAGACTGTCAGCATAACTACTGCGATTACACCGGCTATCGCTCGCGCGAGGTTCTTGGCCGAGTGCGGCGATTGCGCCAAGCGCGAGAGTCTCGATACGAGCGAACGGGGCTTGCGGGAGGATCCGCCGGGAGATTTCGATGCCAACGATGCGCGCTGCTCGAGGTCGTGCGCAGTTGCGCGCCACGCCTGGTGCGCGAAGGCAACGGTCGGAAAAAGGATCATCACCAAAAAAGCCGCCATATGGTCGCAGTTTACGAAGGGCCAGCGGAGACGGTTGGAGACGAAAGCCTCCTGAGGCGAGATAAACCAGAAGAGGTGTCCGTTGTCAGTAAACCAATGCGCGATGCCGATGAACGCAACCGCTGAACCGGATGCGACGAGCAGCTTGACGATCAAAGAGAGCTGTTTGGGATTGCGGGTGCAGGTCGCAATTACTATCCACACGAGCGAGAGGCTCGCAGCCCACTGGGAGAGCCACCTGAGCGCACGTTGGGGGCTCATCAAGCGCGATACCTCACCTAAGACGGGGTGCGGCTCGGGGTTGCTTTGAAACAGTAATATTAAGGTCACTGCCGCTGCGTACAGACCGACGAGCGCCAGCCCCCCAAGAACAGACTGAGTCAGCCGCCCCAGCCTCTGCAACGACGTTTTAGTATTAAAAAGAAGGCCTAATGCGCTCGCTGCCACTACCAAATTCACCACATCATAGGCGTTCCACAGCAAACCACCCATGAAGAGCGCGAGCAGCGATGTGCTGGCACACACCAGGAGCGCAGCCTGGCCAAAACGCCCCTGACTTACGGCAAGCGGCTGAAAGGACTGAGATTTGTCCGATACCTGGAGCCTTCCAGGAAGTACTAATGGAGGGGTGTCTATCTGCTTTGCCAATGTCATCGAAGAATCAGAAATTGCTCTTGCCGCATCGAAGATACACGGGATTGAGGACAGAGCACAGCCGCTGTTATATTTTCTCGTACTTTTCGATAATGTATTCCATCACAGTGGTCGATGGGGTATTAGTCCAGTTCTTGTAGATTTTTACTTAGTGAGCACAAATATGCGCGTGTTGAAAGGTTTGACGATTAAACTGCTGTGTACTGGCCTCGTAGTGGCTTCTTCCCTCACTTCAGCAGTAAGCGTGGATGCGTTCGCTGCCACCTCCGTTTCGAAGAAGCAAGAGCAGGCACGCACTCACCAACGTAAGAAGGCTGGTAAGCTCACTCAGAACAGCACCAAGTCATCTTCTAACCGCAAGGCGGTAAAGACCTCCTCGAAGAGCAAGAACACAGCGTGCGCTTCGCGCATGTCGCGTTCTACTTCACGAGCTCGCTGTGAGTACACTCCGACGAAGAATATCTCTGCATTCAAGTAGGACGGCGAATCACCCTCCGGTGAGCCCCTGAATTCTTGTGTCGCAAGAAGTTAGAGCCCTCCACGTAGGAGGGCTTTTTTATTTCCAGCGTTCTTTCTTAAATGGGCCTAGAGCTGTACTATCAAGCCCGTGATTTCGGTCGATCTTCGCTATATTCGCTTGGCGATCGGGGCCTCTGCCCTATTCTGCTGCTGCTTCTCGGCACTCGACCTCTACTCTCGTATCAGCGCTCGTGACGCCGGTGAATCAATCGCCCGCGGCAGCTCACGTCTACCGGTTACATCAGGGTTGGTGAAAGGCTTCGAGCGCGCGGCCGTCGCGCCGCTTGCGGAGAGTAACGATCTGGTGGCGCTCTCGGAGATACGCAATGAACTTTCGAATCGAACGGTTTCAAAGCGGCGCGCTGAGTCGCTGCGCTGTGAGGCGCAGATGGCGCTGGTTCACGCCCTAGAGAAAGAACCCGCGCACGGGACGGCGCTCGCCAATCTCGCCTTCCTACGCAGCCAACACCCAACCATAAAAGACGACACCAAAGGGTGCGCGGAGTTGAAGGCTCTGGAAAATGTCTCGCCTGTGGCGCTGGCGCGCTATGCTGCCAAGAGCGATCCGCTCAATCAAGAGGTGCTTTCTACGGCGGCGTTTGTGCTCTCCGACGCCGGCGAACGTCGCGAGGCGCGTGCTTTGGTGCAACGCGCCCTAGCCCTCGAAACATCGATGCCGACCTCTGATCCGTTGAGCTTTCTTGCACTGCTGGACTCTCGCGCAGATCTCTCAGAGCTCCTGCCGCGCAAGCTCTCGGTCGTTACGCAGTGGTCCGAACGGATTAAGCGCTTGAACCGCGAGACGTTCTCGTTGTGGAGCACTGCTCTTTCTCAGGTTCAGATGGAGTCCCTGGCGCAGTTAGAGAACAGTGATCTCTCAGATGAGGAGATCTCGCTTCTTTTGCGGCTGGAGCGGGTAGCGGCAACTCCCAAGACGGGGCGGGCCATTCACAAGCTTCTGGGCAAGGGCCTGGGAGACGACAGGGCTGCGGGATTTTATTCCTCTCTCGCCGCTCTCGAGCGACTCCCGAGTGTACCAGCTAGCGTTGAGTCGAGTTCCTTGATGCGAAACGGGGGGCTGACGGAGTGGAATCAGTCGGCGCGTGTAACTTTAGACCGCTACTACTCTGCCGTGGGATTCTTCGTGCCGAATCCGGAGAAGGTTCGAACTGTTAATCTTCGTTCGGAAAAGACGGTAACGGATTCGATCGCTCCGCTCTTGAAGGTGTTTGTGAGTGAAAACAACTACTCGTGGACCGATATTACAACTGCGGTGAAGGTCAAAGCGGTACCTATCGATCGGCACGGATTCGTATCGATCTCGCTACCTCCAGAGGGGCTGCCCTCTGCTTTTGGAAATCCTCAATTCTGGAAGGTGTATTTCTCTGGGTCTCAACGTAGCGGTGCGTTTACTGGGGAGATCGGAGAGATGCTTGAAGTTTATGGACGCGTCACGCCTCTCTCAGTAGAGTAAGGACCTATGTCGACATCTCTCCCAAGTCTGGGCTTGGCACGGCCCCTTATCTCGTTTTTTCTCTGTTTCTGTGCGGCTCAATCCGTCTACGCCGATGGTGTTAGGGTCGGGGTCTCGGAGGTCCAAGATGTGTCTCTCCTCTCTGCCCGTGATGGGGTCTCGCGCATCTTGCAATCGGCGCTCTATGGGAGCATCGCTGAACAACCAGCAGGTGTCTTTACGCTCACGCGCAAAGAGCCTGAAGCGCTCGCTGTCAGTTACGAGACCGATGTATTGTGCGCCGACGGAGGGGTTCTTACGACGAAGGATCTTGCTTTCTCGATCGAGCAGTGTGTGAAGGCTCGTGGCCAGGAGGCTCGAGTAGAGCGGCTGGGCGATACAGACCTCACGAACGACGAATCGGAAGGGATCGTTGTACGTGGGGACGTGGCTCTACTTGATGGTGTACCGAGCTGTCCGCTCATGCGTACGTGGGCGATGTCTACCTTTGGCGATCGCGGCGGGCGTGTGGACACGAGCGTCGGTTGCGGAGCGTTCAAAGTGGAAAGCATCTCGCCTGGGCGCAAGATCGCGCTCGTTTCGAGAGGCACCACTCAGGGAACCGTCAATTCGCTTACGGTTCAGAAGATGAACAACGAAGAGTCCCCTCGCCTCTCTTTGTTACGTCGCGCCGATGTCGATATCTTTCTGGATCCAACCGAGGAGGAGCAGCTCTCCATTCGTGAGGATCCGACCCTCGTAACGGTTCAATGCGACGGCTTCGCTGTGGCGACGCGTCGCGTTTTGCATGTGCATTGTGGACCGTACTTTTTCGCCTCTTTGCTGCGTTGGGAGCACGGTAGTAAAAATGAATAGATTGAAACAAGAACGCCCCCGATCTTCCCGAGACATCCTTGGGGTTCCTTGCGAAGCAACAGCTCCACGCGCCAGAGGCCACCATGCAGGACGAGTTTTACCTCGTCTTCTCAGCTTTGTGTTTCTCGGATTAGCCGCATTTGAATGTGCTGGATGCTTCGGAAAGAGCTTCATAAAGCCGTACTCGACGGTTGTCGACGAGGCGCAGGACGAGGGTCGTGAGCTGCCGAGTGGGGAGGCTGAAAACGCTCGCTTCGATCAATACGAGAAGGAGCAGATCGAACGGCTCGCTTCTGTCATCAAGGATCGTCTCGGCATAGGGCTTCAGAACGATACGTACAAGGTCGGGGTAGCTGACACGCTCAAGCTCTCGGTATTCGATGTGCCGGAACTCGACCTGACCGTCTCCGTGAACGACGCTGGGTATGTTACCCTACCACTGGTTGGTTCTGTGCAGTTTGCGGGGCTCACGATCTCGGAGTGTGAGAAGAAGCTTACCAAAGAGCTCTCGAGCTATGTGCGAAATCCGCAGGTGCTCATCGGCTTGAGTGAGTTCGGTAGCCAAAAGGTCGCAGTACTCGGCTCGGTGGCTAAGCCTGGTTCATATCCGCTCAAAAAAGGTGCGACAGCTATCTCCGATATCATCTCCGAAGCTGGTGGACCTGGAGCGGACTCCGGTAACTTTGTACGCTTTCTTCCGGTAGAGCTGACTCAGATCCCGAGCACAAACGATCCTGCGGCTCGCGCGCAGCTCGCCGTTCAGACGCTCCTTAATCAGGGCGATGAACGACACCTCGGTGTCGAGGTTCCCTTGAATCGATTGATCGGAACGAGTGGCGCGCTTCCGCTGGAGATCCCGGTGCGCGGTGGTGATGTGGTGATCGTTCCCGAAGCCGGCAGGGTGTCCGTTGACGGTGAAGTAGAGAAACGCGGAACGGTTGATATCACACGCGGGCTCACTCTCATGGGCGCTCTCGCCTCTGCGGGAGGTATCACCTGGAGCGCTAAATTCGACGAGGTTGAGCTGTTGCGCAACGCAGGCGGTCAAACGGGTCGGTTGCGTAAGGTCGTGAACCTCGAGCTGCTCGTGAATGGGGCACAGGAGGACATCCTGCTTAAGAGTGGTGATATCATCCGTGTTCCATCGCTCCGTTCAAGAAGAATTCAGAAGGATACCTACGATACCATCAACTCGTTCTTCAACTTCGGGGTTGGCGGTCAGATGCGGATTGCTCAGTAATGAGCATGCGTTTTGTAACAGATGTGTGTGAGCCAAGGGGTCTTACGTGAAACAATCAGATACGCCACCCTCTCAAGATGTCGTGCTCTACCAGAGCTCACTACCGCAGTACGCGCTCGAGACACCGGAGCCTCAAGCTACTGGCGAGATAGACCTCCGTCGGTATATCGAGGTGCTGCTCAAGTACCGCGCCGTCATCGCTTCGGCTGCTGTGGCTGTGGCGGTCTGCTTTGCGCTGTACTCCTTTACAACAACTCCTCTGTATACCGCTCGGACGACCTTGCAGATCGATTCATACGAGTCGGTCTTGGGATCGCTTAAAGTAGAAGACTTGCTGCAACAGAAGAGTAGCCGTCAGGACTACCTAGAAACCCAGATCCAACAGATAAAGAGCCTCTCACTTGCGGATGCGGTACTTGCGGATCCGGATATCCGTAAGCATTTCGAGGCTGGAAAGAGCTCGTGGCTCTCGTCGCTCTTGAGCTTCGGGCGCAAGCGCTCGCAGGAGGGGCAGTCAATCGATAGTGCCATTTCTGGCTACACCGCCCCTGCCAAGATGCTTCGAACATACCTTGATCACATCTCAGTCTCACCGGTGCGCAGAACGACCCTGGTGAACATCGATGTTGTCGACGACAGTCCGGTATTCGCCGCCACGGTAGCTAATAAACACGCCGCTGCGTACATCGAGTGGGTCAGAAGCCTCCGCCTAGATCAACAGGGGCGTGGACTTGCGTTCCTCTCCGCTCAATCTGCACAGCTTCAGGAGCGCGTTGCAGACCTTGAGCGTCAGCTCGCTGACTACGCCGAAGAGAACTCTATCGTCGCCTTGAACAAGGACGAGAACATCACGATCCAGAAAATGGCGAGCCTGAGCGCCGATCTCTCTGCTGCCGAAAGCCGATCTATTCAGATCGACAACAAGGCAAAGGAGGCCCGCATGGCCCTGAAGAACGATTCTGCTGCGTTCGATGACACATCGGTGACCTCCACCCGGCTCGAGCTCGCCAAGCTGGAGGCCGAATACGCTCTATTGGGTAGCAAGTATCAGCCGGCATACCCGAAGATGCAGCAGCTGCGCTCGCAGATTGAGCAGCTCAAGCGTTCCGTTCGTGAACAGCGCGCGGCTCTCGTGCGCGGAATGGAGAGTGAGGCGCGCGCTGCTACAAGTGAGGTAGCAAAGCTCAAAGAGGAGTTGGAGAAGCAAAAGAGCCTCGCGTTCGAGCAATCGAAGCGTCAGGTCCAGTACAACTCCCTGGAGCGCGAGCTGGATTCAACCCGCGAGCTGCTGCAAAACGTCTCGAAGCAGATGAAGGAGATGTCGCTTGCCGTTGAGAGTAAGGGCTCGAACATCGCTGTCGTTGACCGCGCGCTAGTCCCTCAAGCACCGAGCCATCCCAAGAAGGTGTTGCTGATTGCGCTCGGTTTGGTGCTTGGATTATTGCTCGGTGTCGGCGGAGCCTTCCTGATCGATCACCTCGACAATACGATCCGTACCCCTGATGAGGTTCGTCGTATACTAGATCTTCCAACGCTGGGCGTTGTGCCGAGCTTCTCTGCCAAGACGATGGGTATCGGACGACAGGTAGATGAGGAGGAGAGCGCCGAGGCAGATGCCCCGGCACCGAGCTTGAACGAGACTGCACCGGCCCCACTTTCGAAGTTCATCGCCAACAATACGGTCCAGTTCCCAACCTTGGCGGGCGACGGAAACTCGCAGGTATCCGAGGCGTACAGAACTATCCGCACGAACCTCGTACTCTCTCGAGCAGGACGCGCACCCCGTACGTTGTTAATAACCTCTGGGCTTCCTGCCGAGGGAAAGACGACGGTTGCGGTGAATCTTGCGATCACCCTTGCATCGACCGGCTCACGAGTGCTGGTCGTTGATGTCGATCTGCGCAAGCCTTCTGTGGCGAAACACTTCCGCATCCCACTGTCGAGTATCGGCGTAACCGATGTCCTCACGGGCAATGCATCGCTTGAATCAGCGATCATCAAGAGCAGCGTAGAGAATGTGTTCGTACTGCCGTCTGGCAGCACCCCTCCTAATCCATCTGAGCTTATCGGCTCGGAGGAGATGGTTCAGTTCGTGCATGAGATTCAGGAGCGTTTTGATTACGTTGTCTTGGATTCAGCACCGCTGCTTCCGGTCACCGACACAATGCTGCTCAGTCGGTTGGCTGAAGGTGTAGTTATGGTTATTCGTGGTAACGCGACACCGATTAAAGCGTGCGTCGACGCCAAGGCTCGTGCGGTTACCTCAGGAGCTCGATTGCTTGGTGTGGTCTTGAACGACATCGAGATTCGAGGAATGCACTATTATTACGGATATTACGACGGCTATTACAGCGGCAACTACGGCGAGGACGAAGAAGAGGTCGTCAAGGTAGCGTAAGGAAGCGAGGCAACCCTCTCCCTGCTGCGAAAATCGGATATCAACCCAAACTCCACACGACGGCGGGGACGGTGCCCTCGCCGTCCGCGAGATCTCCGCATACCTTCAATCGCCCGATTTTCGGAACGGCGTTTTGCGCATGAGACATTGGCAGGTGTTCTTATTATGTGTATCCTTGGCAGGCTAAGCATTTGAAAACAGCACCTTCAAGAGGATATCGATGGGTCAAGCAACCCATTCTGGTATTCTCGTGGTTCCAAAAACGTAGAGACGTGGTACCGTTCCGGAGTTTGCTGTCATCATATGACAACTATGGCCTTCGAAACCCTGAGCTGACTCAGGTGTCGGTCAGGCTTTCATTTTTTTTAAAGGTGTAGGGAGGCTTCGCAAGTGTTAACCGGTGCACGACGTTCGATAATCTTATTCGCTGTGGCTTGTTGCGGCCTTTTGTCGCAGGACGCTGGAGCGCTCACAACTGAAGTAAACCTTCAAACAACGCGAAATCCAGCTACTGGAGCTGCAACAGCTTCGCTTTCCGTTATCGCTAACGACGTTCCGAGCGATTGTGCTCGTATGAGAGTGTTCGCTCAAACTCGGGTACGCGGAGCTCGCAGCTCTGTGCAGCAAGTAGCTGCAGTACGAGTTGATCCAGAGCGAAATCAAGGAAAGATCACTGTTCGCTTCCGTCACCTTCCGACCAGAGGGTCGGGCAAGACGGAAAAGGTGAATTTCCAGGTAAACTGCACTAACGAAGCCGGTGAGACCACCGCTAGCCAGAGCAATGGCGGCACGGTTAATCAGTGCAGCAACACGCGAGTCGTTCGCGATCTCGCTGGGCTCGTGAGCGCAGCAAACCCTGCTGTTATCTACTAGTTCGTCCTTTTCGTCCCCGACGACCGCTACCTGCGTGCGTCGGGGCCAAATACCTCCCCCCCCTCAACAACACTAATCCGAAAGCTCAATTTGGCACTCTCGAAGTACGCCTGAGAGCATCCGTTCGACCAGATGGTCCACGACGTCCTTCACGGATATGATTCCGATCGGGACATCATCCTGATCCACAATCGGTACGTGGCGGAACCCTCCGTTGGACATCAAGTTAAGAGCATAGGCCAAAGTCGCATCAGGCAACTCTCTCATCGGATCGGGGGTCATAAAGTCAGCAACGACTGACGTGTCGAACGACGCCACTTTCGCTACTACCTTGAGCACGCAATCACGCTCTGTAAAGATCCCCGCTATTCGACCGTCATCCTTAGTGACGATGAGGCTTCCGATTCGATGCTGCTGAAGCAGCGACACGCATTCGGTTAGCGATGCGTTCATGGGGACACATAACGGCTTCCTAAGACCGATCGAACCGATGCTCTCGCACAGAATCGACGGCGGCAAAAGTTCAGCACCGGCAGCACACGCCTGTTGTATGTGCATCAAAAGCTCTCTATCTCCCATGCTTAGTCTCCTCTTTGAATGCACGATATTCGATCTTCTCCCACTGAGATGTCTCTCGGTTGAAGCGCCACGATGCGGGGCCCTGAACTGGATCTACGAAGCGCAGCTTGCGATCCTCGCCGGCACATAAGTCAATTCCCGCATGAGCCATTTTGACTATGTTAATTCGTGCGTCATCTCCGACCTGCTTGGACATGCGCATCTCTTTTTCTGCACCTCGGAGTCGTACGAGCGACGAATGTACTTCGTCGTATTTTTTGATTAATTGAAGCATTTTGCTCTTAAAAGGATCCTTCAGGAGTGGAATCCGGGCGCGGTTGTGAAGATAGGGGCCTATATGCAACTCGAGTGCCGACTTGGCTGTTTCGTGCTTCTTGATGCTATCACTCAAAACTCGATACTCTTCGGTTACCTCAAGCTCATTGCGAAGCTGTATGGTCGTCAGCGCACCTGCATCGTTCCCGACGTTTCCTAGCTCTGCTCCTTTGGAGCACCACAGCTCTCCCCCTACTATGGAAGCCCTGTCTGCAAAGATGGTCGATAGTGACCGCAAGATGCTGTCGCGAGCTTCTCGCCCGACATGTATCGTTCCTTGAACTTCAGAAACCACGTCATGCGCAACAGACACCGTGTAGTTACCCTTCGCATGAATAGAGCTCTGTCGTCCGCCCTGATGAAAACCCTTTACCGTAACGGAACCCTCACTCCTGATGACGTTGTCGCCGAGCAGCGAGCCTCCGATCTCGATGTCACCG
>JBIIOE010000194.1:0-3673 GCA_044337105.1 Bdellovibrionota bacterium
CATGCTTTCCAAGCTATGCCTTCAGCCAGTGTGACTCCTCCTCCGGGTACGTTCACGTTTACGTGCACGAGCACGTTCACGTCGCGATAATACCGAGTCCTACCCACTCGATTCCGCGATGACCCTTAATATTATACGCAAGCTCATACATAATCGATGCGACCAACAGACCACAGATTAATCCTTGATAGCCTTGGCTTTCGATCTGCAAGGAAGCTTGGAGCAGGCATCAACTCGACCGTTTATCGCCTCGATGAAGACCGCATTATTAAGATCGGCTCTTTTAACGAATCTGAGATCACGCGCCTCAAGGATCTTCTCGATGCGCTGGGAGGTTCTGATCTTCCGTTTCGGATTCCCAGGATATTCGAATCGGGAGAGGTAGACGGTCAGTCCTATACAATCGAGCGGTTGATCCCCGGGGCAGCGTTGCGGCACGTCTTTCCTACTTTAAGCGCAGCAAAGCAGGAGGGATGTATTCATGGCGTCGCCAGAGGGTGAGATAACCGGAATAATTGATTTTAGCGAACTCACCCTCGCTGGAGATCCCATGATGGATAGAGTTGGTCTGGCGATCTTTAGCCGCGAGAACGAGGGACGCGGGCTCATAAACCAGCTGCTACACAATCGATTTGGGGACGAGTTCTCCCGCCTCAGGCGACTCTACGGTGCTTATTATGCCTTTCGATTTTCGGGCTGTCAGTCGAATGATCCAGAGACCTACAAATGGTGCCTTGAAGAGTTTTCTCGGTACGTTTGTAGTGCTTAGCGATAGCAACGAGTACGCTTGGGGCGATCTCCGGTGGTCGGAGTATAACCGACGAATTTCACTGAATGGTTCAGAGCGGGTGTTGTAGTAGTAAGCTTGGATCGCTTTGAGTAGCTCTTCAAATTAATGTACCCTCTGTTTTATGACTAGCACCACAATCCGGAACGACGCACAGACGGTTGCTGTTAAAGCAAACTCATTCGAGGCAGCCGATTTTTGGCACAGTATGGAACTCACACTGGGCCACCCGGATGCACTTAAACGGGGATGTAGTGGCGGCTGGGAGGACCTACCTGTTCGAGCATATGAAGCTATCCAATTCCCCTCGCTGGACAGGCAAATTGCACTACGGGATTTGGCTCATGCTGTGCGCCGTGGACTTACGCATCGAAGCTTTATGAGACAAGTTAATAAAGGATAACGCCCAATAACAAGTCGATTTAGAGACGGAAAAACGCTTTTTATCGATTCTCTGCGTTTGTTGGATGAGGCAATTCATAGTGGCGAAGATGTCTCGCAATACATCGGCCGTCATAAGTTCCGCGGGCTGGTTGGCGATATAGGGTTCGATAAAGATGGAGCGATTTCTTCTCTGCACTACGAGATGCAGCAAATCAAAAACGGAGTCATCACGGCCGTTAAACAATGATCTATTTTGGAAGCGGTTCGCTTTTGCCAGCGCGAGGTCTGGGGCGGTATAACAATCCGACGGAGAGGGATTTACCATCGCTCCGCGCTGGTCACCCCCTCGTCAAAACGTTCTACCTCTATCGTGGGTTACGGCTTTTGGGTTGAAACCACAGAGGACTCAGAGGAACACAGAGGTCAGAACACGAATCGTTCGATACCCTCTTTGAGATGTACGACGTTGAAGTTGATGAGCGGACCGACGTGCTTTCGTGCAAGTTTGAGATACGTTAGCATCTGAGCTCGGTGCACCGGCGACACCGCTTGAACGGCTTTGATCTCTACGATGACCTCGGAGTTCACTAGCAGGTCGAGGCGATACCCGATATCGATGAGAACCGAGTCATAGAGCACTGGTAAGTACACTTCGGTGTTGACGGTGAATCCTCGTGAGGCGAGCTCGTGTTCGAGGCACTTCTTATACGGTTGCTCGAGGAGTCCGGGTCCAAGGCGAGAGTGCACTCGCATAGCGGCATCCACGACGGCCCCGGTGATTTGATTTGTTTCCATGCTCCCCTCTGTGTTCCTCTGAGTCCTCTGTGGTTCCAATTCCAGAAGCTAGAATCGGCGTGGGGCGCGGGGAGTTGCTTACCGCTTCAGAGGGCAGGTACAATTCAGGTAGAACAAATAAATCGATGGGATTTCTCCCTGTGGTCGAAACCCATCATTAGGACGTTCTACCTCTCTCCCGATACAAGCAGATGGGGATGAAACCACAGAGGACACAGAGGTACACAGAGGAGGGAGCCTGGGGGCTCAATTGATTTATTGTGCTTGGCCATGAGGTGGTTCTCATATCTTCGCACAAATGGCTTTTGGAACCACAGCCTCTGTGTTCCTCTGAGTCCTCTGTGGTTCCAACCCGATCTGTAGTAGTTGCGTAGGCAGCTAGCCCGAGCGATCATTTGAGGTAGAACAAAACAAGGCAATCGGACCACCTTACGCTGACGCTCCAGGTGTCCGCTGCTCGAAACGTTATCCTAGGGACGCCATGAACAACCTGACATCCACGAATCGGCAAGTACTCGACAGCAATCCCTTCACGAAGCCCGAGATTGCGGCTCTTTGGATCAAGTGCGTGGAAAATGTAAGTGGAGAGTTCCGAGACCAGCACATCTACCCCCGACTACGTGCTTGGGAACGCGAGCTGATGGATGGTCGGATTCTAGAAGTTGGATCTGGACAAGGAGTGTGTTGCCAGTGTCTTCCCGCAGGGCGACGTTACCTTGGAGTTGAGCCTTCGGAGCCTCTCCAGCTGAGAGCGGTGGAGCAATATTATAACGGAGATCGAAACTTCATCCTCGGAAATGCATATAGTTTGCCGGTTTCTGATGATTCGTGCGCTGGAGCCTTCTCAGTCAATGTGTGGATGCATTTGTCGGACCTAGGAAAAGCGGCACGAGAGTTGAATCGGGTGCTGGTGCCCGAAGGTAGGTTTCTCATCATCACCGCAAACCCGGACGGATATGACGAATGGGAGGCTATGCACTTCAACACGAAGCGAGCCGGTAGCAAGATTACCGGCGGCTTTCATCTTCCTGATGGTATCGACCTGCCCGAGCATGTTCTCTTCACACACCACCTGGAGGACTTAAGCAAGTCCTTCTCGGGGGCTGGTTTCGACGTGACGGACATCCAGACGTTCGGCAGGACCGGTGACAATGGAGGAGCCGACTGGTTTGTTGCCATTCAAGGACTAAAGAGATAACCACCATGGGCAGGGGACGTCGCTTCGCTCCGGCCCTGCCGTATACGTTATCCGCTTTGAGAGAGAGCCATGCTAAATACCCCAGAACTTAGTGACAGAATTGTTAGAGAAGACGCCTTTTTGAACCTTGCTATCGCGAGCGGTGTCGATCATCCTGACTGTAGGGTGTCGAGGGCCCTCAAGATCGATGGCGATGATTTGGGTACATTCAGGTTCCGTAACGGGGTGCACGTTAATGAGGTTACTGACGAGCTTACAATGCAAGGTTTTACATTAAGCTATAGAGCGGAAGACCCGAGTGAGCTGTGAGGGAAGCGGATAACAATTCACTCGTGTGGGACCTCAAACCGCTGGCGCAATTTTCGGCCCCACAGCGTTAGCATTCTACCTCTATCGTGGGTTACGGCTTTTGGGTTGAAACCACAGAGGACTCAGAGGAACACAGAGGTCAGAACACGAATCGTTCGATACCCTCTTTGAGATGTACGACGTTGAAGTTGATGAGCGGA
>JBIIOE010000195.1:0-3644 GCA_044337105.1 Bdellovibrionota bacterium
ATGCTTTCCAAGCTATGCCTTCAGCCAGTGTGACTCCTCCTCCGGGTACGTTCACGTTTACGTGCACGAGCACGTTCACGTCGCGATAATACCGAGTCCTACCCACTCGATTCCGCGATGACCCTTATGATTCTTATAGCAAGCGGCCTGGAAAGTCCGCAGTCCGGTGGCGCTTTCTCAGGCAGAGGGAAAACCCACCTTCAGCACCGTGAAACGATCCATGCTGTCGTCATCTCCCAACAGGGAAACCTGCCACTGCGGATCGAACCAATTGTTAGCTTTCATGAGCGCTGCTCTCTTGCCTGCTCCGACTTCACACAGCAAAACCCCACCGGGTGCCACCATCGTAGCTGTCTGCGCGCAGATACGACGCACCTCTCGCAAACCGCCCTCATCTGCAAAGAGGGCACTGCGAGGTTCGTACGACAGCTCTACGGGAACCTGATCCTGCGGATCTATGTACGGAGGATTCGCTAACACCAGATCATACGGCGGCTTGAACGCGTCACTGCGGTCAAACCAATCGCTCTGGACAAAAGTGATGTGCTCTCTGACCCCGTGACGCACAGCGTTACGCTCCGCTACGACAAGCGCATCTGCTGAGATGTCGACCGCAACCGCTTGAGGAACGACACCCGGTCTCTTCAGCAACTCCGAGAGGAGCGCGATGACAAGACAGCCAGAGCCAGTGCCGAGGTCAACTATCCTCGGAGTTGCGAGCCCCGCACACAACTCAAGCGCTGTTTCGACCAACAGCTCTGACTCCGGTCGTGGAACAAGCACCACCGGCGAGACTTCAAACGGGAGCCCCCAAAACTCCCGCTCTCCGACGATGTACGCAAAGGGCTCGCCGGTTTTGCGGCGTTCTATCATCTCTTGGAAACGGCGCTGCACTTCGACAGGGCATCGGTCGTTCAACCTAACTATGACATCGGTACGCGATCCCTCGAGCGCGTGAGCCATGAGAAGTTCCGAATCAAGCCGAGCAGAGCCTGACGAACCCGCGAGCGCTCTTTCGGCGTCCCTCACCGCCTCCCCGATGGTGGTATTACTGGACGCCGATCTCTCCACGTAGCGCCTCTGCTTGGTAGAAGGAAACCAATGGATCTATCAATTGGTTGAGATCCCCCGCCAGGACGCCATCGACATCACTGACTGAAATCTTGATACGGTGATCAGTGATACGACACTGTGGAAAGTTGTAGGTACGGATCTTTTCCGAACGATCGCCCGTTCCTACCTGAGAACGTCTATCCTCTCGGCGCTCGGCATCAACCTCCGCCTGCATCTTCTCGTAGATGCGCGCTTTGAGAACGCGCATCGCCTTCTCGCGATTCTTGTGCTGGGATTTCTCGTCTTGCATCGCCACAACCAACCCGGTTGGAAGATGCGTAATACGCACTGCGGAGTCGGTCGTATTTACCGATTGGCCACCAGGACCGCTCGAACGGTAGACGTCGATACGGAGATCCTTCTCGTGCAGCTCGACTTCGACATCTTCAGCCTCCGGTAACACCGCCACAGTTACCGTGGAGGTATGGATACGACCCGCTGCTTCTGTCTCGGGAACGCGTTGTACCCGGTGTACTCCACGCTCGTACTTGAGGCGGCTGAAGGCCCCTTCCCCGTTGATCTGAGCGATGACCTCTTTGACGCCTTTCGGACCAGCATCGCTATAACTCATCACTTCTACCTTCCAGCCACGAGTTTCGGCATAGCGTGAGTACATTCGAAAGAGCTCGAGGGCGAAGATACACGCCTCGTCACCACCAGCTCCAGCGCGAATCTCCAAGATGACGTTCTTGTCGTCGTTGGGATCTTTGGGAAGGAGCAGGATCTGAAGCTGCTTCTCGAGGTCTTCGACCACCCCGGTGAGTACACGCACTTCGTCTTCCGCCATACTGCGAATTTCGGGATCTCCCCCGGCCGAATCAAGAAGCTCCCTGCTTCCCTTCAATTCTTCCTGCGCCTTGTTATAGGAGCGAAATGTCGTGACGAGATCCGTGAGCGACTTGTACTCCTTGGAGTATTTCTGAAACGTCTCACGATTTGAGATGATTTCTGGCTGTGACAGCTGACGAGACAACGACTCGTAGCGCATCTCTACTTCTTTGAGTTTTTCCCACATAGCACTAACAGATTACCTAACGAACCCCTAGAGCACTGACGAGGCCCCGTTCTACGCACCCTCGAACAACGCTTGATGAACCTCTCCCCGCAGCGTGCTGAAGCGGCGAGAGCCCTGGCCCGAAAACCCTGCGTTGGAGAGGAACACTACTACCATCTCACTGAGTGGATCGATGAACACCGAACATCCAGTCGAACTCGAAGCAACCACCGCGGTCGGAGCCAACTTGGCATCGACGAATCCTGCTTCGCGCGATGAACTGTCGAAACCGAGCTTCCACCCACTCTTGATACCAGGAATATCGGGAGACCAGAAGGAGCGCAGTGAGTCCTGTGCAAAAAGCTCCGATTCTCCACGATAAGCCTTTAGCAGCTCGAACGCCCAGGTATGCACGTCGAGCGCTGTAGCAAAGCACCCGCTGTGCCCGGCCACTCCGCCCATAACCCATGCATTCTCGTCCCACGGCTCTCCGACGATCATCCTGCCACGCTGCGAGCACTCTCCCATCGGAGCGAACATCTCTACCATCGGAGAGAGATTTCTCCTACGCATCAGCGCCAAATCGATGAAGCCCACGCTACGCAATCCAAGAGGTGCCGCAACGAAACGTGAAAACGCCTTGTCGAGCGTCACTCCCGTGACGATCTCGCAGATCTCCCCCAAGACAATCATATTGGCATCGCTCGCTACCTGCTTCGAGCCGGGGTCGTACTTGAGCGCTAGGTTGTGGAAGAAATTGTAGCCGTACTGCTTGGCACCACTACTCGTCAGTATGCCCGGTCGAGAACTGGCATTAGCCTTTATGAGCTCCTCGTAGACCGACATTCCGGCAGGGAACCCCGCCGAATGAGAGAGAAGATGAGCCAGCGTAATGAGTGATTTCTGTCCGACTCCGAGCGCCTGAAGATAGCGCGAAGCCCGATCTGAAACTCCGACCTTACCAGCCGAGACGAGACGCAAGAAGAGCGTCGCTGCACAGATCGACCCTGTCAGCCCACCGAGATCAAACACAGTGTCGAGTTGCATCGACTCGCGCGCCGACTGCTCCTCCGCTCGCTTGGGAGCCTTTGAGCCTGCAACCAGTTGGGCGCGCATCTCTCCGCTCTTGGAGACGACCAAAACCCCGCCTGGGAATACTCCGTCTTCTGCCCCCTCCTCCATCAGGGCTACCACTTTCTGAAAACGTGGATCCAGCGGAACAGATTGGGGCGATTTGAGATCTTCTGCGTTCATTACGACGGGGGCTCCACTTAACTAGCCGCCGACTATATCGCGGTTCTGAGCTGGAAGCCACAAAGCGGCACCTCAACACTCACGCCCCCTCATACGACCGCAGCTCTCATTTCGGTCAACTGTCGTGCCAGAACCAGGAAGAACGCTAAAACACCTGACCTTATTA
This sequence comes from Bdellovibrionota bacterium, assembly GCA_044337105.1. Lineage (GTDB taxonomy): Bacteria > Bdellovibrionota_C > UBA2361 > UBA2361 > OMII01 > OMII01. The sequence goes on from JBIIOE010000195.1 coordinate 3,528, forward strand.
TTAGGGGTCATCGCGGAATCGAGTGGGTAGGACTCGGTATTATCCCGACGTGAGCGTGCTCGTGCACGTAAACGTGAACGTACCCGGAGGAGGAGTCACACTGGCTGAAGGCATAGC
>JBIIOE010000115.1:0-11733 GCA_044337105.1 Bdellovibrionota bacterium
TGCTGACAAGGATCGGAGCCATGCTTTCCTAGCTATGCCTTCAGCCAGTGTGACTCCTCCTCCGGGTACGTTCACGTTTACGTGCACGAGCACGTTCACATCGCGATAATACCGAGTCCTACCCACTCGATTCCGCGATGACCCTGCCTTTTTTTCTTACGGACTAGAATGCCGCAGCGCTCTGCGCTCGCGACGACCCATTTGTCAGCTGCGATATGTTCAATTCAACTTCTCTGCTAACCCAAACGAACTTGCCTTCTTCAACTTTCTTGATTCCATACGGGCGATCATTACTTCCATTCGTATGAAGGGATATCGCCCCAGACAGGCCCAAAAAGTTGGATGTCGATTTAAAGAACTAGCTCATCGTAGAATCGAGTGGGTAAAATTGGTGTTTTCGGACGTTAGCGTGCTCGTAAACGGGCAGCTACCCGGAATCTACGCACTTTCGGGTACGTTTACGTTCACATGCAGGTGCACGGTCCATACACACTTTCTGTTGCAGTCTCCACTACACGACTTATCCACAGGGGGAGCCTCGCTTGAGCTCCACCCTGACGGGCTCCGCTCAGCTCCCCCTATGGATAAGTCTGCTTCTGTACCTACCGACGAAGCATCACAGCTTAACAAATAAACACCATACCACTACTAAAGGTAGTGCCTTTAGTTATTGAACCCGCCGTCTCAAGATCCTTACCGCTCTCCTGCCAGAGCTCGAAATCTAGTAAAAATCACCCACTGAGTCCGTCGAATAACCTTTTTTGTTATGTGCCTCCCAAATCAACCTCATCAACCACCCACTGAAACTTACCATCGTGAATCTGTTTGATTCCGAACGGTCGCAATGCTCCACCGTTCGATTGAAAGACAACCTGGCCAGCTATGCCATCGATTTTCCCGAGGTTTTTGAAGTATGTCAAAACACATGATGACTCATTGCGGTCACAATGATTCAAACTTTCATTGAGCAGTCGCACACCATCGTAAGTAATGAGAGCGTGAGAAATAGGATTTGTACCGAACTCTGAGACGAATTGATTTTCCCATTCCAGTGTCGCCGAATCTTTCGAGGCAGCGCTTGAATTGAACGTGTACTTAACTCCTTCACCCGCAGGACCAGCCGCCCGGAGAAATGACTCAGACTCGATTGTGTAGGGGGCGAACAATGGTCCCTTAAACCCAGTATGTCGTAGGACCTTTATGCACTGTCCCGAGGAGAACTCGCTTCCATGAACAAACACAGCATCAGGATGCTGGGAAAGGATCCTAAGTGCTATTGCGCGGCAATCGATCGACGTGACATCCATCTTTTCCCGGTTACTAACGGTTCTATTCCTTGCTGCCAAGTCCTTGGCAAGCTCCGATCCCAATTCTTCGCCAAAGAAATTTGTGCCATGAATAATTCCCACTTTTTTGATTTGCGGCTGAGATGCGATGTATGCGGCAAGATACCGAGCCTCGCTGCTCACCGCAGTAGCCAGATCAACAACGTTAGTATTTACACCTAAAGTTTCATCGTCGATTCCACCAAGAACGAAGACAACTCCATCGGCTTTCTGGACAATTGAAGCAATAGCCTTAACGCTCGCGACACAAGCAACAAAAAATACTTTAATTCCCTTAGAGAGGAGCATGTGAGTTGCATCGACCGCCCTGGTGCCTTCGCATTGGTCGTCTTGAATATTTGCCTGGATGAGAGAAAAGTCGCGAAGACCAAAATTCAATCCCTTGAGAATGCCATTACCCCAGTCGCTGAAGGTACCAGTTAGAGGGAGCAACGCGCCGATCTCAATTGGCTTTTGGCTTTGTGCTTGGCCGAACGCAGTATTAGGAGCCAAGTATATTGAGAGGTAGAAAATTGCAAATACAGCGCGAAACATCATATTTATCCTGTGGCACATAGCGCTTCTGCCGCGTGCTTCGAACGATAGTCCGAAGTCATCGTGCGCAGATTTGTTGTAAAGCTTGCTACAAATCCATCACCGTATCTAGACCTCTCCGTAGTCCAACAAAAGTCGAAACCTTCCGAATAGCTAAAAGAGCACCAGCAACGTACGGCTCCGCGCTGGAACCCGCTTCGTGCCGCATAATCAGTTTTTGGTCATGCATTCCGAAGATGATTTCGGCACCAATTACATATCCCGGTAGGCGCAAGGAGTGAATCTGGGAACCGGCTACTGTGGCCCCGCGTGTAGTTGATTCGCCTCTAATCTTATCCAGAGGAACAGACATCTTTGGTTGCTTGATGCGCGAAAGCCGGTGCGCCAATTCGCGAGTAGTGCCACTCGGAGCGTCAATTTTGTCGTCGTGCGCGTAATCGATGATCTCCCAGTGGTCGATATAGCGAGCAGCGATCTCTGCGAATTTCTGGAGCAACACCACTGTAAGTGCGAAGTTACCAACGGCAAGGACACCGAGGCCGCTAGCCTTTGCCCTTTCGTCTATTTCCGCATAATCGTCCGTCGTAAGGCCGGAGGTACCTACTACCACATGACGACCTACAGACAGAGCCGCTAGAATATTCCGCTTCGCGGTGTCCGGCTTTGTGTACTCAAAGAAAACATCGCTCGGCGCTGTAAGAGCCTCTTGAGCAGATGCGAACACAGGGCACGAAATGTTGGCGTCACAAAGCACATTCCCGAGATCTGCACCGGCATTTTTCCGAGAGACTGCTGCTACGAGGGAGAGATCCGCCTGTCTAGCAATCCCTTTAGCTAATGCTGAGCCCGCCCAGCCAGTCGCTCCTGCAAGCGTGATCCGAATTTTGCTCATAGCTATCCTGGCTTCATAACGAAGAGTCTGTGCCGACGCCCTCGCTCAGCGTCCGGCGCTTGTTATGCCGAAGTGGAACTTATCACATATTTCGCCAATAAATAGGATAGGAAATATGACCTGAAGGACCATTTGGAAGAGAGGATGAATCCTGCTTCGTCGAGTAACGCATAGACTTGATACGAACCGAAAAGGTAATGCTCGACAGGAATCTTGCTCGCTTGCATGGCCCCCAAACCAGCGCGCTCGTTCGTGCGGTTCAAAGAAACAGCGAACGCTTTCCCGAAGACTTTATGTTTTAGTTGTCGGAACACGAGGCTAGCGCTGCGTGAGGTACTCAATAGTCCCCGAGCGATAGCAGTCAATATCGAGATCATGAGAGCGTTCGTGAGACTTCGCTCATTGATCGAGCCTCACTACGAGCTTGCTGAAAAACTAATCCTGCTCGAAACGATACGATCACCAGTTCAAGGTGGTCTTTGACGCAATCAGGGAAGTAATGAATCCGGTACCGCCTCCCAAGAAAGAAGGACTGGGTTCGGGTCCGATACGGATGGCTAGCCCAAACGAGAAGGAATCCCGTTAGAGATCCTGCCTTATAGTTGTGGCTCATCGCGGGATCTAGTGGGCGGCACCTTGAGACCTATTGTTACCTATACTTACCCACTAATTCCGTCGAAGACCCGTTTTAAGTTGGTGCAGCTCTCCTTTAACCGTAAAGCTAGTTGTTCCGTGCTGGAACGTGAGCATCAGGGAATTTTCATCTTTTTCAAACGAGGTGAGCTGTGGACGCAAGGTGGGCTCGCCTGATGTTACCCCTAGGGCCTCCCTCTCTCGCAGCTCCTGAATGATCGCTGAGGAGGATATGAGCACATTCCCTCCTATCTCTCGGTACACGAACGAGCTAACTGTGGGGTACAACCTGCTCTGGCATGGTCTCTGTTCTAGCGATTACTGTCATAATGCTCCTAATCAAATCTTACTCATCCTCTCGCCAACCCAGCGATGCGAGTACGGTGTTCATCTTCATCACACTCGTCGCACTCCACCTCCGTTTTGGGGTAAGCATCATACTATTGAGGATTAACCTGACCTTAGCTATTTGGCCCTCATTTAGATACTCCTCAGAGTCCAGCACCTCCAGCAACGGCAGGTCTATTCCATGATTATCAAGGCATGACATCAGCGTATGTTTTAAGCTCCCCTTCTGGCCTTCCTGCTCGAGGCTCGGCGACTTCCGCTTTATCAAGGATTGAATTAACTGCCCGAGATACTCCGAAGTATCCGAGGTGTCTATCGCGGTCAGAGCGGTTAGCGCCAATTGCCACTGCGGCAACCATGGCGTTCCTCCGTCAAGCAGCTGTCTCCATAGCGCTGCAGTCTTCAAGGTGTTGCGATCCTGACACTTCGCAAGCGCCTCGTATGCAGCCTGCTCACACAGCTGACGAGCCTCTGAGAGCTCAAGTTTGGCGTCTAATTCCTCTTCGGTATCGGAAACAGAGGTGACAACATCCGGCTCCTCCGAGAGTGCCCTCTCCGCAAACTCCTCAGCTAGCCTTAGTAGCGGGTCTGAAAATCGAGTGTCGGGAAGCTTGCTCGCTAGAGTGAAGACGCAGGTCCAGATCTGAATCATTCCCCTATGAGTTGCATAGGCTGGGGACAAGCCCTCCTGCTCCCAATCAAGCTGCTTCTGGATAAGGCCTTTGACGTTTTCTACTAAATCTGGATCCCTTCTAAGTTGCTTACTGCGGAGAGCACGCGACACATTTTCAAGAACCAAGAGATGGAGATCTATCAACTCTTCAAACCTATGATTGCGCTCACCCTCTTCGGGATTACCAGCTCCCTCAGCTTGAGGCAGGCACTTTCGTTCATTCTCCAAGGTCTCTAGCGCTGTTATAGAAGTTCGTACAAGCAATGCCAGCGATTCAGGTATGCGCGTGATGGAGTTGTCTCTCAAGGCATCAAGAAAAAATGAGACTAGGACACTCAGCCTTACTACGCAGCGGTGGCGTTCAATAACGTTTTCCTGGGTGACGTACTTCCCTAGAACCTGACTGACGACTGAACAAAAGGTATCCCGAAAGGCGATTTGCTCGTTGGATTCATCGGTACAGAGAAGGAGCAGCTGGTCGATGAGTGTATTATTTCTATCTTTGTCACCGAGAGCGGCCTCAATAAGCTCCCCGAGCCTACCCGCATCAGCTCCGAGCAGACACTCCACACTCAAGGGGACTTTAGCGAGGTTTACCTGACTGAGATCTTCATCAGACATTCCTTGAGGTTCAGCTCCGGAGCCTTTTTGTTCTTCAGGGGAAGGGTCGAGCGATCTGTTCATAAACACCACTTACTCATGTCCGACAGCTCAAGATACTATGAGACGCGCTGTACACAACACCACGCATGGGGCGACCTGAAATGATTTAATTAATTCCCGTATATTTCCGACAGCCTGTCACAGATGCAGACACACATTGGGAACCTCTATGTCCCAGACACGGGAATGCTGAATGGCTTTATAAGCAGTGCTTTTGTCCCTTGGGAAGCAAGGCTACACTGTACGCCCCTTTGTCACGACGATTTGAGTAGATCGAGAGAAGCGAGGTAGAATCGGAAAGGTGCCCAGTATCCGCTTGCGCAGCAGGGAGAAGTTTTACCTCGATTCCCTAAGTTGCCCTCGACTACCTTTAGTGCAAACACAAATTACCCAGGATAGCTTCGCGATGAGAGATTCAATACAGCAACTTGAGGTTCAATTGGGCGAGATATCTGCGGGTGCACAACATCAAGATTTATCGATCGGAAGACTGACCAACCAACAGATAAGCTTGTCCAACGCTCGACTGTTTGAGCTACAGGCGGAGTGCAGGTTTTCCGGAGAGGAAAAGATCGACACTCACAATTACCTAGACGGCAAACCCGAGGGGCTGTACGAGGCGCGTTGCCTGATGGGGGAGATCATTGGGTATCCTGCTTCCGAGGTCTTCGCTTCTGGGAACAGCAGCCTCGAGCTGATGCGGAACTATATTCTTCACCGCTGTTCTGAACGCATACATGAATTACGGCTTGCTGGCGTAGTGCCGAAGCTGATTATTCCTGTTCCTGGATTTTATAAACACTTCCAGATGTGCACTGTCCTCGGCATAGAAGCTGTGCCGGTCGATATATCTTTTGACAATCCGGACTCCGATCTCCTTATGAGCCTTATAGAGGGGGACCCGGGGATTATGGGAATGATTTGCGTACCCCGACACTCAAATCCGAGTGGCAATAACTATGACGATACATGCATCAGGCAGCTCACCTGTCTTGCCGGCGAATACAACGATTCGGTTATTCACCTTCTCTGGGATAACGTATATTCGATGCATGATCATATTCCAGGGCTACCCCCGCTCCTCTCTTTGCGTGATACGGCGCTTCTGTATGGGAATAGCGATTATGTGGCGACTTTTGGCTCAACCTCAAAAATGACCGTTCCGAGTGCAGGAATCGCGGCGATCGGCCTTTCACCTGCTCAGCACAAGGAATTTTGCGCCTTCTATAATTCGTTTACGGTAGGGCCGAACCGCTCACTTCAGCTAGCGCATGCAAACTTTTTCAAAGAGACCCCTCTGCAAGAACACATGAGTAAGTTGGTTGGGCTGATGCGTCCAAACTTTGATGTACTGTTGAATACATTTGATAAATGGCTCAGTGGGATTCCTGAGGTTCGCTGGAGTAAGCCAGTTGGGGGATTCTTTATCTCTATGCAGCTCCCTTCCGACTGTGCCACCGAGACTATTAAGATTTGCAAGGGTGCAGGGGTAACACTCACACCAGCAGGGGCATGCTACCCAGAGAGGAGAGACCCCCACGATAGCCATCTCAGAATTTCGCCAGGCTTTATAAGTGCAGGAGAGGCCCAACGTGTAGCTGAAACCATAGCCCTCGCGATTAAGCTAGCTATCGCAAAGGCCCCCGCTAATAATTGGAGATGAGCTCGTCATGGCGCTGCTCGGAGCCGGCCTCGCGACTGGTGTGGGCTTCGGAGCTTCCCAGATGTATCGAAGACAGCTTGAGAGCAAGGAGCGGCAGGCAATAATCGAGGGTTCTCGAATGAATGGCAACGCTCGATTCCAGATGCACGATCTTCGACAAGCCGCTGATGGATCGCGCGCACTGGTATTTAGGCCAATCTTGCCGGCAGACCCCTGGGAACAGGTGCTGAAAAGCCCTGTACTCGCCAAAGAGGTTCGCTCTGCTGCCCTGCAAGCCACCCTTGAGAATCCAGTCATTTCGATCCCGGATCAGTATCGGTCCGCTCTCATCACCGAGCTACGGAACTCGCTCTCAGTAGTCAATCGCTCCGTACCTGGAGCACAAAAAGAGTTCTTGCTCTTGCTCACATGCGAGGACAGCAATAACACCATTCCTGATTTTCAGACAGCGATTCGCGGCTTCCTCATCACCCCCGAGAATTTAGCGTACTTTGCCGACCTCCAAAACGTGAAGAACACCTATGTCGATAATCCGACTTTCGCGTTCAGGCTACTAGCGCTGCATTACATTGCGATCGGGCTTCGGGACGGAACGCTGCAAGAAGGGGTACACTTCTCTCGACTCAGTTTGCCTGCCCGCGACGACGACCATCCACTATCTACATCCAAGCCCGTGGATTGGACCTTAATTTACAATAAGTACAATCAGCTTGTTGAGGAGAGTAGAGATCTTTCCAAGCTCGGAGGTCCAGAGCTTGCTCCGACCGACGGCACGTCACTCAAGACGGATCTAGAGAACTGAGACTCCCTTAGATTGGGACCTAGCCCGCGGAGAGGATTCCTTGCCAGCCTTGTTTCTCTTGGCCCCGCAGCGCCCTTAATATGGGGTTAGGCAGTTTCGCATTGGCGAGGTACTCGGGACCTTGAGTCGGAGATTATGGCATGACCAGAAGATAGTGAAGGACCAGACGCTGGGTGCGTAACCTTATGCGCGAACAAGAGAGCAACAGAAGCCCGAACAGATGAAGCGCTTGTGGGCGATTCACCTGCCGGGATCCTGTCTGCACTCAATCATCAAGGCTTATGACCCCTGAGAAGCCCGTGCGATAGCGGAAGTAGCAATTCTGCGAGCAGCGCTGCTAACTTCTTCCTCTAACTCGCCTAGCTGGTCGTCGACTGCTTCCGTAACTTTGTCACGAACACTCTCGACAACACCGCTTGGTGGATCTTTCTCCAGTGCGTCTGCCTGCGTGGCGAGAACCGCTTTTGCAAGTCTCTCCGCACTAAGAAGGACCTCATCGGGGTTATCCTCCAGCCAGGTTTCTGCGCCGCTTGACAACTGACCATCCACTGCAGCCACCAGCCTGTCCGGTGGCTTGGCGCACAGCACCTCGCATCGAGACTTGACTACCGGAAGAACCATATCGTTAGTTGGCTCATCTAGCTCATCATTCTCAATGTGGAAGATGATATCGTCCAGCAGGGCATCGTCGAGCCGTTGTAGTTGCTCCATCTCGCCTCTTAGGATTGCTAAGCCACGTGCCTCAACAATCTTTTTGGCGAGGATGAGGACCTGCTCTTCAAGCTCCTCATCCTGAGAATCAAGCATTTCCGTGACTCGCTTAAGAAGGCTTTCACCGAACTCCGCGGGAAGCTTGGAAGAGCTATCCGCCAAGCTCTCTGCCCGCTTGCCCAGAAGTTGACGAAACAGCGTTGTGGCTGTTTCGTTTACATCCTCGTCATCGTCGTCTTTCAGCCAGTCTTGGACCGCTTCCGACAGGACTCTTTCTACCGCTGTGACCATCTCCGCTGTCGGATTCTCCAGCAGGGTGGTCTTGGACTTCGCCAGGATAGCTTGGAAGAGCTTCCTGGCGAGTTCCTCCGCAGCTGGATCATGGCTGATCGACGATACCTCGCCAATAACCACGTCCTTCACTCGCTTCTTGACCAGCTCGATCGTCTCTGGATCAGTCGCGGATCCCTTGACGAAATCTGCAACGAGCGCGTCAACCTTCGCGATGAGCTCTTGCCACACCCTCTTGTTACGATCAGGGTGAGTTGCCGCATGCTGCAGCAACACACGCATTCCCGCCTTGGCGCACTCTGAGTCATGCTGAGGCCAGCTGGTCGCTAGCGCCTCAAGGCACTGCGATACAGCTTGTGCCTCTGACTCATCCTCATCGTCGAGATCGTCCTCATCGTTGAGGGCACTCTCAAGCCGCTCACAGCGTTCCGTAAGGTCGTCCAGCTGATCTTCAAGACTGTCCACGTTTTCCTCCAGCTCACGTACTCGGCACTGCCTCTTCCAAGCCCCTTTCACGGCTTGAAAGAGCCAGATACCAAGAACGACAACCAAAGCCACTATGGCCAAGAAAGTCAGCTGCTGCGGGGTCCAACCCAGCTCTTGTACATACTGTACCAAATACATCGTCCGTCTCCTCTAAAAAAACCTACCATCCGCCCAAAGGAACACCCCTTGAGCCCTCATGTACCGTTCCAGAGTTATCCCAAATAACGCCTCTGAAACGGCACACGAGTAGAACCTTCTCCAGCGTCGGCCCTAATCTCACTCGTAACAGTCAGATTAGGACCTGACGTCTTCTCTACCCACACTCATCTTTAAAGAACGCGGCTCTGTTGGCGTCACATTTACCTGCGGCTTCTTAGTGGCGCTTATTAGACCGAAACACCGACCTAATATCTCACGTACTCACCAGCTAACGAAGCTTGGTGAACCAGTAGGCTCTTCTTGATACTCTTACGATAAGCGGTAGACTCATACGATCTATCCGATCCTGCTCGCACCTTCGGGAACACGGATTCGCTTCAGTAGCTTCTGACGATCTACTATGCTCATGGCTGTATTACTGGTTCAAAACGTCGCTAGCCAACGGGAATATCTACGGGAGCTTTAAGATCCAAGGAAGCGAGCGTAATCATGGATAACATGCAGACTAATTACGAAGGCGGCTCTAAGCCACTCCCTGTAACTGAACAGTCGCTCGGTGATGTTTTCCGGCTCTTCGTGGAATCGAGTGGGTAAAAGCGAAACACTTAGCTCAACTTACATACCCTGAAGTTGTGCAGCCATGCGCCCTGGCGTTGTGGTCAAGGCTTTACATCGTCCCGCCCTCGGCCCACTTACGCCCCATACGATTCAACTACAATCCGCTTTTTCTATGGTGCATCCCTTCCGATTTCTTTTTGTTCCCTCTCGTCTAATCGCTATACTCAACTTGCATGGGTCGCCACCGTTTTTGTAAGGGCGCTCACCCAAGCCAAAGGACGCGTGAATCATGTTTCAACTATCCGATGTGACTCCTCCCGCTGTTGTTCAACCAGCTGAGATCTCCGCTCTACCTTCTGCCATTCGAAATCGGCCTGTTAGCATATCCGATCTACACTCAGCTACGTTGGAGATACCCAACTCGTCACGGGTATCGCCAGCGCGAACTTTGGCAGAGAGCGCCACACATCTCGAGACGCCGCATGAGGTTAGCAACCGGCCGGAGCAGTGCTCCTACCAGGTCGTCTACGTTAACGGGATCCGCACATCAGAACGCGACGCGAAGACATCGGCTATGGCAGCGAGACGACATCTGGGGATCGCTGAGTGTGACGCGACGTTGCTCTATAATCCACCAGAGAATATCGGCGCCGCAGCACTACGCATAAGCGGTGGACTGCTCTCGAGCAGACTAGGCGCCTTCGCAGAGCCTTCGTGTGTCGAGGAGCTTGAGCGGATCGTTCAGGGGGCCGTTAACTCACGTAACAAGCGCCTCATCATCGTCGGCCACAGCCACGGCACCATCATTATTCAGAACGCGCTCGATCGCGTGTACGACCGTTTCAATAAGGACCAGGTAGCGACCAATCAATGGTTCAAGGCATCCCGAAATATGGAGGTGATCCTCTACGCTCCACTTGTATCGACGATCGCTCCTGGCCCCAGAGCAATCGGGCTTGTACATTCGCTTGACCTGCCAGCGCGTGGCCTCGAAGGTCTGCAGACCGTGGTCGCTTCAACGAAGCACCACGCCGGTTGGCGTCAGAGCCAGAAGGTGGATACAGTTGTATTCACGCCGCGTGGATTGGATTATCAGGCCCTGATGACTGATCCGCAGCAGGTGCACTCGTCGATAGAGCTGATACTGGCAGACCGAGAGTTCAATTTTAGGCTCTTATCGACCGATCCGGAAACCAAGAAGCCAGACCCTACGATCTTCGCTGTTAAGCTCGCCGATAGTATCCGTGAGGGACGCCGAAGCGATGTCGTCCACAAAGACCTGATCATCAAAGGCTGCGAGCTTTACGGCCCCCGTTTTTGTAGGCCCTTCATGAGCAACTTCGATTTATCCAATGATTCGAATAAGTGCTATCTCGGAAAGTTTACGGTGGAGGGGAAACTCTTAGAGCGCATTAGCCGCACTGAATATGTCCTAAATGAGTAGGGTCCCGTCACACTTATGTGGGTCAAGGAGTGCAACACCTTTCCTCCCTGAGCTTCGAACTCCCTTTCAAAGTAGCCTGTGACGAGTTGAGACCACGGATCGTTCACACGAAAGGTAACCACGGTCCTGGCGCCGAGATTTCTCAGCGCAAATCTCGCACTGGCCTCACCAGCACTAGGGAAGCGAGGCAAAACCCCTGCCTGCTGCGAAAGCGGATCTTGGGTTGCTCTTCAATTTTGGCTCATCGCGTTTTAGAGTGGGAGATAGCGAGCTTGGAGACAGCGTAAGCCCTTGTTTGACCTATAAGTCGCGCCTTTCCACGTGCACGAGCACGTTCACGTCGGGATAATACCGAGTCCTACCCACTCGATTCCGCGATGACCCTCAATTTTCATGACGGGGAAAGTCGAGTAGCTAGGAGAGGTCACCCTCTCCCGGCTCTCACAGAACCGTACTTGTGTGTATCACATACGGCTCCTCGGGACTGAGACGTTTGCACCACGGCGCATAGTTCCCAGCCAGCATTACTA
>JBIIOE010000225.1:0-3632 GCA_044337105.1 Bdellovibrionota bacterium
ACGCGGAGCTGGAGACTAACAATGTCGACCCTCGCATACTCGCTTGCCGGAGGTTTCTCGTGGTCGTGATTAGAGTAGCTACCGCGGATCAACTGCTGGCAAAAAGTGAATTGATTTTACTATCCATCAACGAAAAACTCCCGATGAACATCCAACCCCATATATACCTGCTTACCTTCGTAACTGGTCGTTTTCATATCCCTCTCCTCTCAAAGTAATGTTTGACTCCAATCACTTCGATTACTTACGAGTCAAGAGGGATTCCTTTATGAGGCTACATAGCAACTATCCATAAAATGAATCATTTGGCAATTAGCTGATCCGATTCGAGCCGTGCCAGGGTGGTGATCTTCCACTTATTTTCGACACGTCTCCTTCCAGGTTGATTCAGATGCGTCTGACATACAGGGGGAATGGCACAACTTCCAAGGTCTCCCGCATAACTACCAGGAAACCATCGTTAGATATGCGATGACTTATGACACACCAGAGACGAGCCGGGGCGAACTAGCATGACTCTAAATGGGCCTAATCAAGATCGTATTCCGCGAAGGACAGCTCTGAATAACTTTAGTCTCAAGAAAATTGATGGCCCAAACCTGGTGTCGTTAATTACTGCAGATGCCCCGGATGATCAGAGAATTAATGAGGTTCCGCAGGAAGACAGGCAGTATTTACTAAAGCACTTTCTTTCACGTAACAGGGGCGTGAGTATGTCTCTACTGCAGGGACTCGATAATAAGGTAGACGTGCTTCACCAAGTTCTCGATTGGATATGTCAGGACGACTCTCGAATTAAGGAGCTAAAAAATCTTATTTCGATCGCTGTACAACTCGGTGAGCTAAAGCCTCTGATTGAGGCAATGCTAAAAGATTCGAGATATTTTGATAGATCAAATAGCGCTCTTAGTTTACTAGCGTCCAAAAATGAACACTCAGATGTTAAATCGATCATTACCGCGGCTAGAGAGCTCGGCAAACTCCCTGACATTCTTAATCTTAGGGGTTGCATAATGAAATCCGAATCTAAGACCGTCGACGGAGAACTTTTAATCAGCAGCAAGCGGTGCAGGGTTGGCTCGCAGGCGGTGTTAAAGGCAGCTTTTATCGCTGGTCATACTGAACTGGCCATGTATCTTTTAGAGATATACCAAGAGGCAAATATGTTGGTCGAAGCGGTTGATTCGGGTGCGCTCACGCTTGGTGTTTATCATGCCTCACAAAGGGTTGAAGATGCCAATATTCAACTGCTGCATATGATCGGTAGAATCTGTACTGCCGTAGTCGAGGAGCCAACTGCTAAATCATCTCTTTCTGGAAGAGAGTTAGGGGACATTCTGAAGGATGAAAGCTTGGCGCAGCGGCTAGTGGGAGCCACGGAACGCGTATACAATGGGATTTGGCATGAGCTGCGAAAAACAAGGGAGGGACTGCCTATAAATCCCGTGATTATGGGATTAGAACATGCCAATCATAACGTATTAACGGTGCTGGCTAGGATAGCAGTGACTGACCAAGCTGCTTCTGATCTTTTTATCGGTACAGTCGCCACCTGGGCGCAGGCTAAATATACGTTACAGCAAGCCGCTACATCACAAATGACAGATCTCTTTCAGAAGATACAAGAGGCAGTAAGTGACTCCGCGCAAATTAATGACCAATGGCTCAATCAGGTAGGTGAATATGCGTGGCTGATTTTTATTTCGGAGCACTTGCCTGAAGCCAACAGACTGGAGGTAAACAACAGCAGTGCCAGCCTTTTTGAGCAGATTGCATGGAATTCACCAGCAGCGAGGGAACTTACAACCAACATAACTATTTTCCTAGACGCAGTCGCAACAGGGTCGCGAGACTCACCCGCAAGAAGGGTCGTGGATCAACTAGAGAGGAGCTTACAGCAAACTTCGGACAGAGCTGCCCGAAATCTGCTGAGGTTGCTAGTCGATTCGTTTACTGAGACTACTAATCATTCCGTTTCAGCAGCCGACATAACAGGACATAAATCGGAAAACGCGCCCGCTACAACGGAATTAGAGGCCGAACTTACGGCCGTTTTAGAGATATTTGCCCATATCGAACAGTATGATCCTTCAAACCCAATCGACTGCGTTTCGGCGGCAAAAAAGCTGTCGGCTATCTTTGACTCTAAAGAGGATGCTCTTCGTTTTATGAATAGAGCGCACAATTGGCTTCTTAAGGAAGAGGCGGGCATTACTGGATGGAGTCATATGATCCACGATGTTTGCTTCAATGTAGGCAATCACCGTGAATATTTTGATGGGATCATTCGCAAAATGCCTGTCCAAGCTCTTCTTAATTTTGAGCACCCTAAAGGTCAATTCGACCGCAAAAAGTGGGCGAAATTGATGATGGAGAACCCCGAGGTTGTTTTTTATATTGATCAAGCTTCTGCGATTGAAAGCTTCGCACGCGAAAAGTCAATCGACTTTCCGGATGAAGTGCATCAGCTTCGTTCTCTAGTTAACGATTTTAGCCTCAGTCAATTAGGACTACGACAAGTGGCTGCAGGCATGCCTGAAGTAGAACCCCCAGAAGCTCATACAAGCGAGGATCTAGAGATCGCTGTCTACCTAGAGATGGCTATTGAGCCCTCTCTACTTCCTTCCATCAGAAATTTAACAGCATCAGGATTCTTTGAGTCGACGACTCTGCTTGCGCCGCCTGGCATATTGGGATCTCCAGGTAGGATGCCTGTTATCAAAACCGAAGGTGCTTACCAGAGGATATCGCTGACAGAAGCAAATCAGCGTGAGGATGTGGAATATTGGACTGAATTTAATATTCAATCCGTTCTACCAAATGTTTCAGCGCTTGATTTACACAACTTATGTCTTCTACTTTATCAGGGAGGCGCGATTCCCGGCCTGCTTGATAAACACGTGATAAATTTCGATATCAGTAGGTTAAGCAGTGACGTGCAGTTCTATTTAAAAAAGACGCTGTTGGTTCTAGCTGCAGAGAGCCTGCCAACGGAAACCTTGGTCGGCAATAATTATCGAAATACGTTAAACGGAAGCGGCTTCATCCACCGCGAGAAGGTACTAAATCAGCCAGAGACACCAGATGAGCTGCTTGCTGCTTGTAGAGTTGCGAACAACGCTGAAGAGCTACCACGATTAGCAGCAGAGTCTCCAATTCGTTTCACTGATCTTGATCGGCCAGCCGAAGTTAACTTTCATTTTCAAACGAGCAAGGTGGGATTACATGAGTTATTTCAGCATGCTCAAGAAACGAGAAGCTTTATGAGCAGAGTGATCAAATTTTCTGAACAGGTAGCAAATCAAGGTGCAATGATAATACCCGCGGATTTAACTCAAAAGGCCGGGGATGTTTTTAGTCGGCTCAGAGGCGGCCTCGATCCTGATGCCGATACCAGGATTCATGCGATCGATCTCTTTTGACACCGGGCCCCAGTTGAGAGGATTAGACTTTGGGCACTCTAGGGAGCCTCTTGCAAAATTCCTGAAATGATATGGGAATTTTGGTGTCCGTCCTCTATCCGACAGGTTTCTTTTTCCAATTCATCGGCAGGAGGCTGACGGCGGTATCTTCTGAAGCGACGTTAACTCTCACGAGGACATCTGAGAGCCACTCCCAGGGATTAACCTTAT
>JBIIOE010000116.1:0-11725 GCA_044337105.1 Bdellovibrionota bacterium
CTGCTTCGGTTGACGATATGCGGGCTGCGACTTCGTCAAACTTCGCGAAACAATCCTCAGTGTATCTCAGTGGATACACCTCCGGTTGTTTCGCTCGTTTTCCTCGTCTCGCCTCGCATCTCGCCAACCTCGCTACGAAGCTACTTTTGAGACCAGTTCTAATGAGGGAGAAGGGCATCAGCCATGTCAGCAGACATATACCCACAAATGAGGAATAATCCCCGTTGCAACACAGGAAGGAACGCTCGTAGAGTCGAGTGAATAGTTAACAAGCAGTTAGCTCTCGCGGTTTGAAGAGTAGAAGACCAGGATGGTATTGCCGTATCGACGCTCTTGGGTCTTGCTGAGTTGGCCAAGTTCGAGCTCTTCGTACTCCTTGGGATCGATCTGAACAATCACCGAGCCCCCATCGGCAAGGAGATGCGGTCGTTCGGCGATCGTTCTCATCGCCTCTATCCACACACCTTTGTACTGCGGGGGCGCTACGAATATCAGATCGAAGCTCTTGGCGCAGTTTCGCAGATACACGAACGCATCAGTGTGACGCACTTCGCCCTGCTCCGCGAGCCCGGTGGTTTTTAAATTGTCCTTGATCGTCGCCACTGCCCGGGCGTTGGTATCCAAAAAGACGCAGTGAGCGGCCCCCTGACTGAGGGCTTCAATGCCGACTGCGCCGGTGCCTCCGAATAAGTCGAGCATCGAGATCCCCTCTAGGCTCGGACGAAGGATGTCGAAAAGCGGAACCTTCACACGGTCCAGGATAGGTCGCGTCGAATCACCAGGAACGGCCTTGAGAGGCCGTCCCTTCGCTTTGCCACCTATAACTCTCATGCTCGCTCGGATGAACGCATTTACATTGAGCGATTCATATCCCAGTTCTCCAGGTAGTCGCGAATGAACGCGATGAACTGGCCACCAAGCGAACCGTCTACTATCCGGTGATCGTACGAGAGTGTCAGGTAGCACATCTGCCGGATGGCTATCATGTCATCGATGACCACGGGGCGCTTCTTGATAGCTCCGAGACAAAGGATCGCCACCTGCGGTTGATTAATGATCGGAGTGCCGATGATCGTTCCGAAGACACCAGGATTGGTAACGGTGAAGGTGCCCCCAGCTACGTCGTCTGGTACGAGCTTCTTGTTCCGTGCGCGGAGCGCTAGGTCGTTCAGTGATCGGGCGATGCCGACGAAGTTCTTCTCTTCTGCACGCTTGATTACGGGCACGATTAGGCCAGTGTTGCCGAGCGCCACGGCGACGCCGAGGTTGACATGCTTCTTGAGGATGATCTTCTTCCCCTCGACCGATGCGTTCACATACGGGAACTTCTCGAGAGCTTTGGTAGTAGCCTCGAGGAAGAACGGAGTGAAGCTGAGTCCAAATCCCTCGCTCTTCTCGAACGCTGCTTTGTGCTTTGCTCTCCAGGCTGCGATGTTAGTCACATCTACTTCTTGAATGGAGTAAACGTGCGGGCTCGTCTGCTTCGAACGCACCATGTGATCGGCGATTGCACTACGCATCGCATCCATGACCACAACCCGTGTTCCGTCAGCGTTCCAGTCAGCGGAAGGTGCTTCAGTAGGTGTAGCCGGCTTTGCGCTCGCCGCCGGCATAGCCGCAGGGACTGCTTTCGGAGCGGGGGCAGCCGCTACTGACCGACTCTCGACGTACTTCAGGAAATCTTCCTTCGTGAGTCGACCAGCTTGACCCGAGCCCTGTACGTTGTTGAGCTCTGCCAAGGGAACGCCGTGTTTCTCCGCGAGGCTTTTCACAAGTGGAGAATAAAATCGCCCGTTCTCTGCATGTTCCTCGTCCTTCGCCGCTGATGCAGCCTCGTGAGCGGGGGTTGGTGGCGCCGCTTCGACCTTTGGCGCCGCATGTGCTCCGTTTCCATTCGTGGCGGGTGCCGCTGCTTTACCATCTGTTTCGATGATCGCAATTTTGGTTTTGACTGGGACGACATCGCCCTCACTGAAGAGCAGCTCGGCGAGAACTCCGGCAGCGGGAGCTGGGATCTCCGAGTCAACTTTGTCCGTTGAGATCTCGAGGATAACCTCGTCCTTTTGAACAAAATCCCCAGGCTTCTTACGCCACTTGGAGATGGTTGCTTCCGCGATTGATTCACCCATCTGCGGCATCAGCATCTCAACTTTCATGGTCTACGACTCCTCACATATCTCGAAAATTATACAGTGGTTATAGACTGATACAACGACAAGTAAAAGCTTCCCGAAAAGCTAAGATGAAATCTCTGTCGTGATATGTGCTGGCTCGACGGGGATATTTAGAAGACGTTGTTTTAGAAACGCAGCAGTTCCTGCAAAGCCGAGGCAACATCCTCGGTTTGCGGAAGAACAGCGTCCTCCAGAACCGGAGCGTGTGGCACGGCGGCCGCATACTTCATGCCTACCCGTTTGATAGGTGCATCGAGGTATTGAAAGCACGTATCCGATATCTGTGCTGCGATTTCAGCTCCGAATCCGCCGAAAAGAACGTCTTCATGGGCAATCAAGACCCGACCAGTTCTGCGCACGCTTTCAAAGATGTGCTCGATGTCCAAAGGCACGATACTTCGCAGGTCGATTACCTCAATTGAATAGCCCTTGGATTCGAATTGGTGGGCTGTCATGAGGCTTTTGTGTACAAGCGCCCCCCAGGTCACGATAGTTGCGTTAGAGCCTTCTCGGACGGTTTTCGCCCGACCGATCGGAACAACGAAGTCGGCGTCTCCTTCAGGCGCCTTTGCGTACACCTGCCGGTACAGGCCCTTGTGCTCCAGAAAGAGCACGGGATCCTGAGCGCGTATGGCTGCCTTCAGGAGGCCTTTTGCATCAGCAGCGTTCGATGGATAAAGCACGAACATTCCAGGAAGGTGCGCGAACGTGGCCTCGATGTTCTGCGAGTGATATGCGCCACCTCGAATATATCCTCCGACGGGAATTCGAATGACGGCAGGGCAGGAAAAGTCTCCAGCGCACCGATAATGCATCATCGCAAGCTCGTTGCGGATCTGATTCATGCCGGTCCACACGTAATCGCCGAATTGAATCTCTACGACCGGTTTGAGGCCACGTGTAGCCAGTCCTATCGCGGCTCCGACGATGGAGCTCTCCGCGAGTTGGCTGTTGAACACTCTGTTCGCACCGTGTTTTGCGGTTAGCCCGGCCGTGACGGTGAAGACCCCGCCTTTTCCGTGCGCGACGTCCTCTCCGAAGATACACATGTCTGGATTACGCGCGAGCTCCTCGTCGAGCGCATGATTGAGCGCGTCGACCATAAAGATGTCCGCTCCAGTCGGAGCGCGATCTGGGACGCCCTCCCACGGTGTCGGATTCGTGAAGGTATACTTTGTGGCTTCGCTCGGATCGCAGTCCGGGCGCGCCTCCGCTGCATCGGCCGCCGTGTCGACGTCACTCTTGAGCCTTGCGTGGATCTTCTCCACATCGCCCTGCTTTACGACGCCACGGTCGAGCAGCGTCGCGCGGGTGATGCGCAAGGGGCAGCGAAGTTGGTCTTTCGCCAGATCTTCGGGAGTGCGGTATTTCAGGTGATTGTCCGATATGGAGTGGCTTTGTAGCCGTGGCACGTGTGCCTCTATCAGACTCGGGCCTTCACCGCGACGTGCTCGCGCGTGAGCTGCCGCAAGGACCGTGTACGAGGCTTCGAAGTCGGAACCGTTGACCTGAACTGCATCGAGGTTCTCATAGTTGCCAGCCAGCTTCGCTATGCTTTCGCCCGCTATCTGCTCAGCTAAAGGTACCGATATCGCATAGTCGTTGTTCTGAATCAGGAACACGATCGGGAGCTTCTCCCGTGCGGCCCAGTTCAGCGCTTCGTGAAAGTCTCCCTGAGAGCAGGTGCCTTCCCCGGCCGAAACGTAGACTACCTCGTCGAGGTGTTTCATCTTCGCTCCAAGGGCGCATCCGACCGCTTGAAGAAATTGGCTTCCCGTCGGAGAGCTTTGCGGAGGAATCTTGAGCTCTCGGCTTCCGTAGTGCATCGGCATCATCCTGCCGTGAGAGTTCGGATCGTCATGCTTGTTCATGACGTTCATGAGCAGCTCTTCGGCGCTCATACCCAGGCCCACCATTAACGCCATATCGCGGTAGTAGGGGTACAACCAGTCCTTTTTTGACCGAAACACCCGAGCGGCTGCTACCTGAACTGCTTCGTGACCTGCGCAGCTGATTTGGAAGTGGCACTTGTTTTGTTTGTACAAGGTGATCGATTTCTCATCGATCAATCTCGACAGCAGCATAATTTCGTATGCCCAGAGGAGCGTCTGGTTATCGACATCGCTGGCTGCTTCTCGCCGCTGATTTCTTCCTGGACTCGATGATCCCACCGCAGTGCGCCTAATGCTCGATTTTCGACTGTCGGAAGAGCTGCTGGATCTTTGCATCGTTCATCTGTAGAACATCGGCCGCCTAAGTGGCCTCGAGAGATAGACCTAACGTCGAATATGAAGTAACGGGACAACCTGGCCGCGCCAACCCTATCACGACTCACGACGTTCGTAGCCGAAAATTTCAGAAAAGTGAGCCACTATGCGCTGGCTCACGGAGTCGAGTGAAATCGACTGCGAACAAACTTCACTCAATGATATCACCCGGATATCACCCAGGCCACACGGATTTATCATCTTAAAGCGATCGCCACACGTAAAGACGTTCAGGGAAAAGCCGTGCCGGGTACACCAGCGCGATATGCGAACTCCACTAAACGCTATCTTGGTGTGGTCATCTAACCACACACCGGTTTTACCCGCTACGCGTATCCCTGATACGCCGAAGTCTCGTAATGTCCGCAGGATAACCTCTTCAAGAGATCGCATATACCAATCAACGTCCGTGCGATGACGTTTGAGATCGATGATCGGGTAACACACGACCTGCTCAGGACCGTGGTAGGTCGCGCTCCCGCCGCGCTCGACCTTGTGCAGCTCGATACCTTGGCCGCGTAGGAGTTCCTCGGAGGCGAAGAGGTGGTCATCACTGGTCGAGGTGCCGCAGCTAATGACTGGATTGTGGCTACAAACGATCAGTGTGTCGCCTATACGTCCCTCGACGAGCTGCTGATGCAAGGAGCGTTGAAGGTCGAGGGTCGTCTGGTAATCGACCAACCCTAGTAAACGAACGTCGAGCTTCGACTCCAGAGACAGCACGGCGATTCTGTGCTCGCTCACGACAACCCGTCGTGAGCGAGCACCTCCTTAGAAATTAATCGGACGACCAAGCGCGAGGCCCATCGCCTCCATCGTAGCCTCTGAGAGGGTCGGATGGGGGTGAATGGTGTCGAGCACGCTTGCCGCGATACCCTCGTGCGACCGAATGATTGCGGCTTCAGAGATCAATTCGGTGGCCTCGGCGTGAATGATGTGAACGCCGAGAACCTCACCAACTTCTTCGTCGACGATGACCTTCACGAAGCCTTCCTGCTCACCGATAGCGATCGCCTTGCCTATTGCAGAGAAAGGAATCTTACCAACACGGTATTTGAGCCCCTTCTCCTTGGCAGCCCGCTCTGTAAGCCCCACAGAGGCTACTTGAGGCTGACAGTAGGTGCACCCTGGAATGTTGTCGTAGCGCATTGGATGCTTGGATTTGCCTGAAGCACACTCGGCTGCGACCAAGCCTTCGTGGCTCGCTTTGTGCGCCAAAGCTGGCCCACCGGCCACATCTCCGATTGCATAGTGATGCGGGACGTTAGTTCGCATCAGCTCGTCTACCTTGATAAATCCTCGGTTGGTTTCGATCCCCACCTTGTCGAGACCGATGCTCTCAGTGTTCGGGAGTATGCCGATAGCTACCAGGCAGGCGTCGCCGCTCCACTTCTCTTCAGAGGTCTTTCCTTTGAGGGTGGCGCTCACAGTATTCCCAATTTTCTTGAGATCCTGCACAGCCGTGCCGGTTCGGATCGTCATTCCGTTCTTCGTGAAGACCTTCTCCAGAGTCTGAGCAACTTCTGTATCCTCCACCGGGAGAATCTGCTCCATCATCTCGACAACGGTCACTTGAGTGCCGAGCGAGCTGAAGAAATACGCGAATTCAATGCCGATCGCTCCAGCTCCGATGACCAACATCTTTTGCGGAAGGCGCTTGTATTCGAGGATGGTACGTGACGTGTGAATGACAGACCCATCGATATCGACGCCTGGAATTGGTCGTGGGCGAGCCCCTGTTGCGATGATGATGTCCTTGAAATCGTAGGTCGTGGCCTTTCCTGCCGAATCGGTCACTACGACCTTGTTGCCCTTCTCGAGAACACCATTGCCGGAAATAACCTCGACCTTGTTCTTACGCATCAAATAGTTCACGCCGCCTGAGAGCTTGGTCGCAACTTCACGTGATCGCTCGATGATGCGTGGGAAGTCTACAGTGAGCTGTCCGGTGCCGAAGCCGAAGTTCGAAGCATGCTTCATGTCGGTGTATAGTTGAGCCGAGCGGAGCAGGGCTTTCGACGGGATGCACCCCCAGTTCAAACACACTCCACCGAGCGCATCACGCTCGATGATTGATACCTTACGACCGAGTTGGGCCGCACGAATCGCCGCTACATAGCCACCAGGGCCTGAACCGAGAATGATGAGGTCGCGAGACTGACTTGCCATACCGAATATGTGCTCCTAGAGATTGCAGTACCAGCGAAGGCTCTTGAACCAAGCCTTCTAAATTATGCGATTCTTTCATAGATCACTTCAGGCGCATGAGCAAACGCAAGGTTCCGCGGGGCGCGATTCGATATTCATAATCTCGAATGGCTCTTGACAGGTACGGTTCTGGTTCCGCAGGGTATCGGAAATTCATCAATTAAAACCGCAACCTGTTAAAAGGTCGGCACAGCAAGGCAGCCGCATCGTTGAGTGTCGTCCTCCCTCAGACGCCCTCCTACGCCGCCGCCTGGGGGATATCAGGGGTGTCCTGCTTGACGAGTGAGCCGGTCACCATCCGGACGAAGGTGTCCTCTTTCTCGGGACTGGAGAGATCTTTGACCTGGTCGAAGATGTCGAGGAGATATGCACTGTGAGCAGTCTCCTCGGGTAGGCTTCGGTTCGAAAGTTCACGACAGATTCGTTCGATGTAATCATTTTTCTTCATACTGCGTCCCCCGAGATCTAAGTAAACAACACGATCGTAACAGGCGTGGCGAGCGACGGATAGAGAAGCGTATGCGCCCTCTAAGCCAGGTCATGCTGATATGCGCGCGCCCACCGAGAGCTGGAGTATATGGGGACTTCCGGCAGAGAGGTGAAGCGAAATGGCGAGGCCTCGAGTTCTGCTACGATGCTTGCAAAAGAGCAAAATGGCCTAACAGATACTGCACGCACAGCAAGTGCAGAAGGATCGTAAGACTGCGAAAATCGATAGCTGCCGACAACCTTCAGATGGTGTAGCGTGCTCAGAGCATACGTTCCAAGGAGGTCATTGTGTCAGACGGTTCCACTCACGACAGGAGTAGTGCGAGTAACAACCTGCATGATCACCCGGGGGCTTTAACGTCTTTTGTCGAAGTACCCTCGGACAGCCATTTCCCGATCCAAAACCTGCCATACGGGGTCTTTCGGCCAAGGCAGGGCTCGACCAGGGTAGGGGTGGCTATCGGGGAGATGGTAGTAGATCTCGCTCTGTTGGGAGAGGCGGGACTACTCGGGGAGCGTGCTCGGGTGGAGCGATTCTTTGCCGACTCCTCCCTCAATCGATTCATGCTGGCAGGAAGGGCTGAGTGGTCACACGTTCGCTCTACATTGACTCGCCTACTCAGTGCCGACTGTCCAGATCTTCGGGACAATTCGACGCTTCGCTCGCAAGCATTTCACCGCGTCTCCGATGTTGCGATGCTTCTCCCCGTGGAGGTTAAGGGATATACCGATTTCTACTCTTCCATCGAGCATGCAACCAACGTGGGCGCTCTGTTCAGAGGAAGAGAGAATGCGTTGCTACCGAATTGGCGACACGTGCCGATCGCCTATGATGGCCGTCCGAGTTCGATCGTCGTGAGCGGCACCAACTTTTATCGACCCGTCGGGCAGACGAAACCGACAGAGGATGGAGGGCCGATCTTTGGTCCGTGTAAGTCGCTCGACTTCGAGCTGGAGCTAGCGTTCCTCGTCGGGACGGAGAGTTCTCTTGGAGAGAGTATTCCTGTGAGCCGCGCCGAGGAGCACCTGTTCGGCATGTTGCTTCTCAACGACTGGAGCGCGCGTGATATTCAAAAATGGGAGTACCAACCGCTCGGGCCCTTTCTCGCAAAGAATTTCTGTACGTCAGTATCTCCATGGGTGGTAACGATGGCAGCCCTCGAACCGTTCAAGGTTCCAGCGCGCGCTCAGGAGCCGGAGCCCCTCCCGTATCTCCGTTCTGCGCGGCAGGTGTTCGATATCACCCTCGAGGTTGCGCTGCGTTCGTCGGCTATGAAGGAGAACGAAGAGCTCGTGGTGTGTAAGGGGAATTCAAAAAACCTGTACTGGGACCACTGTCAGCAGCTCGCGCATCACGCCTCAAACGGCTGTCCGATGCAGGTGGGCGACATCTTTGCATCGGGCACGATTAGTGGAGACGCTCCGGACTCCCTTGGCTCAATGCTCGAACTGACGCAGGCTGGAAAGTCGCCGCTCATGCTTCCGGGTGGGGAGGAACGGCGGTCTTTGCAGGATGGAGATTCTGTGACGATACGCGGATGGTGTCAGGGGAACGGCTATAGGGTGGGATTCGGAGAGGTCGTTGGTGCGGTGTTGCCGGCGCGTGCACAGTGAGACCTTGTCCACTGTAAGTGCCCTCGTGTGATGGAGGGGCATGTCGACGTACCTCAGTCACACTGAGCTTCGGTATCGGATTCGTAGCGAAGTTGGAAAGTGCGTGCGATCGCCTTAAGGGAACTTTTTCACGCAGGGGAGCTATTGTACTCCTCTCTCTCTCTCTCTCGTATTGAGCATATTGCATGTGGTACGCGAGTCGCCGACCAAACTTTCGGAAATAGCGCTGTCTTAGGCAAGTAAGGGAAGAGCTTAAACTACATGCTTAGAAACCATCCAGAGCCTTGTATCGTTCAGCGGCTTTACTTGAAGAGTGGGTTCACAGAGGTCTCTGCTTCGGACCTCCCGCTCTATCTCTGCGCCCGTATCGATTCGAGCTTTGTCTAGTGCGTAGTCCATACGGATTTCCAGCCGTAAATCTGCGGGGTTGCCAAAATAGGCGGATAGAGGATGGTAGGTTATATAAATCCTCAAATGTTCGTTTCAAGCTGAGGCGGAACACCATCAAGGAAGAACGGCGTTCCCGCCGTCCGCCAGTATTCAAATAACCTCCGCCCCCCCCCTTCGCAAATGCCCGAGCAATTGTTCCAGAGGGAGCTGAAGGGATTTGGACTAGTTGATACCCGCTCGCTCGCTTGTCCGACGTACGGCGGCCTCGAACGCCGACTTGGCGCGCTCGTGATCGCCCTCCCCGAATTGGTCTGAACATCTATCGACCACCAGGGATCCCTCGCTGGAAACATGAATATAACCCGCGCCAGGACAAGTTGCTTCGACTTCCGATGTAGCCGATACCCGCGCCAGGATTTCCCAATGAAAACCCGTCCACTCCGTCGGCGCTGCCACCATATAGGTGTGTCCGTTTGTAACAGCGAAGATGTACTTGTGTTCACTACGACCCGTTGGTTCGTGAATGAAGACGACGGTCTCGGTTTCGCTATAATCGGTATACACCTGGTATCGGTCGATCTCTCGCACCTCTTTTCCCTGCAGGGCCTCAATGAACGCCTGCTCCATAGAATCCGCCTTTAGCGTGTGTGCGAATCCAACAAGGCGCTCTAAAGCCTGGTGCACACTAGGCTTATCCCCAGGGTTGTTGGATGGCTGATTGCTGTTGTGATGCGTATTCAAGGTTTCGCTCCTCTTTATCAATTACTCGCCATTTTCCAGCGCTACGGCGCTCGTCAGAGCCCAGTACCGACTAGACATACCCAAGCCTAACGGCTATCTTTTGAGTGGCAAACATCACTCGTGGGTGGTAATTGTCACCACAAATGGCCTTTCTCGCGGCGAATCAAGACTACGGGAGCAAGGCGAAACCTACCCGTCGCGAGGAAGTTGAGGTTGGGGTGATATTTGATTTTCTCGATGTGAAAAGACTGGAGGTGTATCCGCTGCGATACACTGAGGATTTTTCCACATCGCGAAAGTCGGAGAGCAACCCCAGATCCGCTTCGCAGCAGGGAGGGATTGTACCTTGCTTCTTTAGGGAGGAGTTGGTGCTAGAGCATGTTCTGCAATCGATCGGGCTCTCCAAAAACGAGAGCGAGATATACTTAGCGCTTCTCAAGTATGGAGAGCTCTCTGTTGCCGAGATCGCAACGAGGTCCGGCGTTAATCGTCGCAACGCTTACGACTGTATGAGTCGCCTGCTCGAGAAGGGGCTCATTTTCGAGATAGTGAGCTCTCGCGATTCACGCTATCGCGCCGTGGAGCCGCAAAAGCTCACTGAGATCCTGCGAGAAAAACAGAACAGCTTAGAAAGCATCATGCCGCGACTGACAAGCCTCTATCGCGCGACGCCGATCGACAAGGGCTCTGTGATGATTTATCACGGCATTGAGGGATGGAAGAACTACATGCGCGACATAGTTCAGGTAGCCCAGCCCTTTTACTGCATCGGCGGTAAAGGCGCTTGGATGGATGAGCGAGTCATGAATTTCTTTCCTCATTTCCTCGAAGAGGCAAAACGAAGAAAGATTCAATACAAGCATCTCTTTGATTATGAGGTGGGAGAAAAGGCGCACCCCATACTGAAGCAGGTCGGGCGGAACTATAAAATTTTGCCCAAGGGCTACTCGGCCCCTTCGTCTGTGGACTTTTTCGGAGATCGAGTTTACATCTGCTCGAAGCTCTATCTGGGAGGCGTGGAGAGCGATGCTCTCTTCACGGTGATCGTTAATCCCGTGATAGCCGAGTCGTTCCGAACGTGGTTCAATTTTATGTGGGACTTTTGTCCAGCCTCGGGCGACCACGAGAGGAAGGCGGGTCGGAGAACAACTAGGTAAGCAAGGCACAACCTATCCGTAGCGAGAAAGTGGAGGTTGGGTTGATATTCGATTTTTGCGGTGTGCAAAAGCGCAGGTGTATCCGCTGCGATCCACTGCGGATTTTCCGCATCGCAAAAATCGGAGAGCAACCCAAGATCCGCTTTCGCAGCAGGAAGGGGTCTCGCCTCGCCTCCCTAAGTAACTCATCACCACATCCCATCACTTCGTTCCCACTATTTCTCTCGCAGGTCTCGTGCAAGCACTCCTTTGCGGACGTGATTTAAACTCATGTCGTTGCCTTAATGAACTCGCCGACTTGTCGGCATTTCAACGCAATAGTCACGTCTCTTAGCTCCTCATTCAGCAGCTTTCAAAACATACAAAGCGAGGTGCCGTATAGAGATTCATGAATGGAAAAGCTGGGTAATCGACTTAAATTGCTGAAGCTACGGAAGCGCTTTGAAATCACACAAAGCGCGACTTCTTACCGCGCGGCCTCTGAGAGAAATAGGGGGTCCTTGCGTGCTTGGTGGTGAGTTGACAATTCTTCTCTTTCTTAGACACTCATTATTCAATTAGGCTCATCGCGTTTTAGAGTGGGTGATAGCGAGCTTGGAGACAGCGTAAGCCCTTGTTTGACCTATAAATCGCGCCTTTCCACGTGAACGTGCTCGTGCACGTAAACGTGAGCGTACCCGAAAAA